>CAYNOF010000569.1:0-9519 GCA_964398335.1 uncultured Rhizobiaceae bacterium | reverse complement strand
CTGGCCGATGCGGTTGCCTTCGTAGGCGAACCAGGAGCCGGCCTTCTCCACCACGTTGAGGTCCACGGCCATGTCGAGGATGGTGCCCTCGCGGCTGATGCCCTCGCCGAAGATGATGTCGAAGACGGCCTCGCGGAAGGGCGGGGCGACCTTGTTCTTGACGGTCTTCACGCGCACGCGGTTGCCCACGGCGTCCTGCCCGTTCTTGAGGGTCTCGATGCGGCGGATGTCCAGGCGCACGGAGCTGTAGAACTTGAGGGCCTTGCCGCCGGTCGTGGTCTCGGGATTGCCGAACATCACGCCGATCTTCATGCGGATCTGGTTGATGAAGATCACCAGCGTGTTGGACTTCGAGATCGAGGCGGTGAGCTTGCGCAGCGCCTGGCTCATCAGGCGCGCCTGCAGGCCGGGCAGCGAATCGCCCATCTCGCCCTCGAGCTCGGCCTTGGGCACCAGGGCCGCCACCGAGTCGATCACCAGCACGTCGATCGCACCGGAGCGCACCAGCGTATCGGCGATCTCCAGCGCCTGCTCGCCGGCGTCGGGCTGCGAGATCAGCAGGTTCTCGACATCGACGCCCAGCTTCTTGGCATAGGCCGGATCCATCGCATGCTCGGCATCGATGAAGGCGCAGGTGCCGCCTTTCTTCTGCGCCTCGGCGACGCAATGCAGCGCGAGCGTCGTCTTGCCCGAGCTCTCCGGACCATAGATCTCGACGATGCGGCCCTTGGGCAGGCCGCCGATGCCCAGCGCGATGTCCAGCCCCAGCGAGCCGGTCGAGATCGCCTCGATCTCAAGCGTCTCGCGCTGGCCAAGCTTCATGATCGAGCCCTTGCCGAAGGCCCGTTCGATCTGCGCCAGCGCCGCATCGAGCGCCTTGCCCTTGTTGTCCATCCCGTCCTTCTCGACGACCTTAAGGTTCACCAGCGACATCGTCTGCTCCTCGGTTAGATCAGCCCTGCGGCCCTGCGACAATCGGGAAAATCGGACGAGCAAGCGCAATGTACGCACTTTGTTCTCATTGGGAAGCAGAAAATTAAGTACCTGATATTCTTTAAGACTTGACACATGTTCTGGTAGTGTTCCGTCTCCACTGCCACCACACCGGGCGCACCACAAAGTGACCGTCGAACTCGGTTCATTTTGGATGGTTTGGTCGTTCTTGCGGCAGCGCCAACAGATTTACATTCAAGTGCAGAAACTTTTCCGCACCCGCCATCGAGGGATTCGTGCCGGCGCCGCTGCGAAGGACGCTCCGACTGCCGCAGCACCCGCTGGACCGCCTGCGGCTGGCGATGGTGATCCTCGCCGCAGTCTTCGTCGCGGCGCTCTCGGCCTGGCAGGCGACCTATCTGAGCCGCGCCCGCAACGATGCCTTCGACATCGCCACGGCGCGCGGCGCGACGCTGACCACCGTGCTGGCGGCCCATCTGCAGCGCGCCATCGCCGAGATCGACGCGACGCTGAGCCAGATCGCCATCCTCAGCAACCGGCTGGGCGGGCCCGCGGGGTCGAGCGAGGACTGGCGCCAGTCGCTGGATGCGGCGCGCACGGCGGTATCGGGCATCTCCGCGCTCACGGTGATCGACGACCAGGGCATCGTCCGCCACTCGACCATCGCCCAGATCATCGGCCAGTCGCGGCGCGAGTTGTTCATCTTCCAGCGCCTGTCCGATCCGGCGGCTCCCGACATCGTCTCCGACGTGCCGTTCCGCGGCGTCGCCACCGGACGCGTCGGCTTTCCCCTCGGTCGCCGGCTGAAGCGACCGGACGGCTCGTTCGCCGGCGCGGTGATCGCATCGGTCGATCCGGAATCGCTGCGCGGGTTCTATGCCTCGATCGATACCGGCGAGGGCGGCAGCCTGTGGGTCGTGCACAGGACCGGTACGGTGCTGATGCGCCAGCCGCAGCCGCCGCCCGACATGGGTCTCGCCCTGCCGGTCACGGCGCCGCTGCGCCGGGCGATGACCAGCAGCCGCGCGGGCCATTTCACCGGCGATGTCGATCGGCCCAGCGAGAACCTGACGTCCTTCGGCCTGACCGATCGCGGCTCGCTGGCGGTGGCGCTGACGGAGTCGGAGGGCAATATCCTGCGTGACTGGCGGCGCGAGGCCACCGCCTCGATCGCCGCCCTGGTGCTGATCGTGCTGGTGACCATCGTCGCCACCGTCACCGTCGACCGCGAGCTGGTGGCGCGGCGCGCGGCCGAGGAGGAACTGGAGCGGCGCAACGCCGTGCTCAACCGCGCCAAGGAGATCGCCGGCATCTGGTCGGTGCGCCTGGCGCAGGACGGCGCGCTCTCGGAACTGTCGAGCGGCGCACAGGCGGTGCTCGGCGGCGGCGGCGCGCCGCGGCTGGCCGATCTGCTGCGGCTGATTCCCGACGGCGCCGAGACCCGCGCATTGGTCGACGCCATCCAGCGTTGCCGCGAGGACGGCACCGGCGCGCGGCTGGAGCTGGTGCTGTCCCACGGCGCCGGCCCGACGCGCATGCTGGTGGTCGACGTGGCGCGCGACCATCCGGCGGACCGGTCGGTGATGCTGGTCTGCCAGGACGTCACCGCGCGGCGCATCATGGAGAGCGCGCTGCGCCAGTCGCAGAAGATGGAGTCGATCGGCCACCTCGCCAGCGGCATCGCGCACGACTTCAACAACCTGCTGATGGTCGTCGTCGGCAACGCCGAGGCGGCGCTCGACGACATCGCGCACGACAACCCGGCGCGGCCGGCGGTGCAGACCATCCAGGAGGCCGCCGAGCGCGGCGCGGAGCTCACCAAGCAACTGCTCGCCTTCTCGCGCAGCCAGGTGCTGTCGCCCATGCGCGTCGACATCCGCATGCTGGTCGAGGGCATGCGCAGCATGCTGCAGCGGACCCTGGGCCCGACCGTCGACGTCGTCATCCGCGACCACGACGGCCCGTCGCTGGCCTTCGTCGATCCCGGCCAGGTCGAGCACGCGCTGATGAACCTCGCGATCAACGCGCGCGACGCCATGCCCGACGGCGGCGAACTGACCATCGGCGTCGCCGAGGTCGATCTCGGCGCCGACGAGCTGAGCCACCAGCCGACGCTGAAGCCGGGACGCTATGTCCGCCTGTCGGTCGGCGACACCGGCATCGGCATGCCGCCCGAGACGGCGCGCCGCGCCACCGAACCTTTCTTCACCACCAAGGAAACCGGCCAGGGCGTCGGGCTGGGGCTCAGCATCGTCTACGGCATCGCCCAGCAATCGGGCGGCTACGTCGCCATCGACAGCACGCCCGGCCGCGGCACCACGGTGAACGTCTTCCTGCCGGCGGCCGCGTAGGCGGCACAGGAGTCATGCACGCCGCGCCGCTGTCGAGGGTGGCGCGGGCGGTGCCGACCGCGCTAGAAGCGACGGGAACGAACATCCGCCTTGCGGGGAATCGGGGGCGCCAGGAGTGGTTTCCGCCAAAGTGAAGACGGCCGCGATGGCCGCGCCCCCATTGCTGGCCTGTGCCGTGCTCGCCTATGCCGCCTGGTACGGGCTGCGCCAGCTCAGCCTGCAGATCAGCCCGATCGCGCTTGCCATGCTGATCGGCATGTTGGCCGCCGGCCTTGTCGCGCTGCCCAAGGACGTGTCGAAGGAGATCGGCAATCTCTCCAAGACCGTCCTGCGCTGGGGCATCGTGCTGATGGGCCTGCAGCTCGACCTCAAGCGCGTCGTCCTCACGGCCGGTCCGGCCATACCGGTCACCCTGGTCGCGACCGGCACCACGATCGCGCTGTTCTGGTGGCTGGGCCGGCGCATCGGCGTGTCGGGCGCGCTCTCGGTGCTGGTGGCGATCGGCACCGGTATCTGCGGCGCCGCCGCCATCGTCGCAGCCTCGGCGCCCGCCCGGGCCAGGGACGAGGAGACCGGCTACGCGCTGGGCGTGATCACGCTGTGCGGCACCATCGCACTGTTCGCCGAGCCGGCACTGATGCCGATCCTCGGCCTGCAGGAACGCGCCTTCGGCTTCTGGGCCGGCTCATCGATCCACGAGGTGGCACAGGTGGTGGCCGCAGCCTTCACCGGCGGCACGATCGCCGGCGAGGTCGGCACCGTGGTGAAACTCACCCGCGTGCTGTGGCTCGCACCCTGCCTGATCGTTCTGTCACTGGTGCTGCGCCGTCTGGATGGCTCCGACACCAGGGACGCCAAGGTGCCATTGGTGCCGTGGTACGTGCTGGGCTTCCTGGCGATGGCCACGGTCGGCACCATCATCGACCTGCCCGCCTTCGTGCGGCCGACGATGAACTGGGTCGCCGGCGGCTTCTTCGTCGTCGCGCTGGCCGGCGTCGGGCTGGGCCTGAAGTTCGGCCAGATCATGGCCTTCGGCATCCGGCCGCTGCTGCTGGCGGCGCTCGCCTCGCTGTTCATCGCCTGCATCACGCTGGCCTGGGTGATGGGCGTCGGCTGGGTCTAGCCCTGTTCGTAGGAGATCGCGATGTCACTCACCAACGCACCCGATCCCGCCATTCGCGAAGCTGTCGTGCGCCAGGACCTGAACTACGTCCTGCACCCGATCGTCCAGCACAAGGCACTGGAGGCCAAGCAGATCGTCGTGACCGGCGGCGAAGGCTCCACGGTCTACGACGCCGACGGCACCGCCTATCTCGACGCGATGGCCGGGCTGTGGTGCGTCAATATCGGCTACGGCCGCACCGAGCTGGCCACGGTGGCGGCGGAACAGCTTCGTCAGCTGGCGTATTTCCCGCATACCGCGATGAACGTGCCGGCCGCCGAGCTGGCCGAAAAGCTCGATGGGCTGGCGGGTGGCGGCTATCACACCTACTTCGTCAACTCGGGCTCCGAGGCGAACGAGGCCGGCTTCAAGATCGCCCGCCAGTACATGAAGCACGAGCATCCGCAGCACTATCGCTTCAAGACCGTCAGCCGCTACTTCTCCTATCACGGCACGACCTTGGCGACCCTCGACGCCGGCGGCATGGGCGAGCGCAAGGCGAAGTTCGAGCCGTTCTCGGGCGACTTCGTGCATGTCGCCCATCCCTATTGCTACCGCTGCCCGCTCGGCCTCGACTATCCGAGCTGCGGCCTGGCCTGCGTCAAGAACATGGAGACCGCCATCCTCGGCGAAGGCCCCGAGACGATCGCCGAGATCATCGTCGAGCCGATCATGAGCGGCGTCGGCGTCGCGGTGCCGCCGGACGAATACCTGCCGGAGGTCGAGAAGCTCTGCCGCAAGTACGGCATCCTTCTGCACATCGACGAGGTGATCAACGGCTTCGGCCGCACCGGCAAGATGTTCGCGCACCAGCACTACGGCGTCTCGCCCGACATCATCGCCGTCGCCAAGGGCATCTCGAGCGCCTACCTGCCGATCGCCGCGACGATGGTGAAGAACAAGGTGTTCGACAGCTTCTACGGCGAGGTGGCCGACAACCGGCAGGTCGCGCAGGTCAACACCTATGGCGGCCACCCGGTCTCCGCCGCGGTCGCCGTGCGCAACATCGAGATCCTCGTCGCCGAGAAGCTGACCGAGCGCGCCGCCGACACGGGCGCCTATTTCCTCGACGCGCTGCGGAGCCTGATGAAGAAGCACACGATCGTCGGCGACGTGCGCGGCAAAGGCCTGCTGATCGGCGTCGAGCTGGTCAAGGATCGCACCAGCAAGGAGCCGGTCGACGCGCAGACCATCACGGCCGTCTCGGATTTCTGCCGCGACAACGGCGTGCTGGTCGGCCGCGCGGGCGGCGGACGGCGCTACGGCAACACCATCACGATGTGCCCACCCCTGGTGATCACCCGTGCCGAGTGCGACCGGATCGTCGAGACGCTGGATCGCGCGTTGTCGACGGTCAAACTCGGCTGAAGTCAGTCGCCCAGGGTCACGACGCCCGACTTCGCCAGCGACGCGATCGCCGCCGCATCGTAGCCCAGTGCCGACAGCACCGCGCGGCTGTCGCCGCCGATCTTCGCCGCGGCGTGGTTGCGCACGCCCATCAGCTTGCCGTCGAGGCGGAAGGGCAAGAGCGGCAGGCGCGTGACCTCGCCGCCGGGCATGATCGCCTCGGCGAGCTGGCCAGTGGCGGCCAGATGCGGATCGTCCCAGAGATCCTCGGGCCGCGCGACGCGCGAGTAGGAGATGTCGGCTTCGGCCGACTTGCGCTCGACCTCGTCGAAGGGCATGCGCTCGATGATCCTGGCCAGCGCCGGCAGCAGCCAGGGCCGTGCGGCGATGCGGTCGTTGTTGGTGGCAAGCCGCGCGTCGTTCTTCATGTCGTCGAGACCGAAGACGTCAACGAAGCGCCGCCACTGACCGTCGCTCGTGACGCCGAGGAAGATCTTGACGCCGTCTGCCGTGTCGAACGGCTCGTAGATCGCCCACGAGCTCAGCCGCTCGGGCATCGGCGGCACGGGATGCTTGAGCACCGCGCCCGCGGCGAGATGCGTGCCCATCAGCATGACCACCGATTCGAACAGCGCGCTTTCGACCAGCCCGCCTTTGCCCGTGCGTTCGCGCTCGCGCAGCTTCAGGAGCACGCCGACGACGCCGAAGCTGCCGCCCATGATGTCGACCACCGAGGCGCCGGCGCGCAGGGGCCGGCCGCTGGGGCCGGTCATGTAGGCCAGGCCGCCCATCATCTGCACCACCTCGTCGAGCGCGGCGCGATGCTCGTAGGGTCCGCCGAGAAAGCCCTTGAGCGCGCAGTACACCAGGCGCGGGTTGAGCTCGGCGCAGCGCTTGGGGCCGTAGCCGCGCCGGGTCATGGTGCCGGGCGCGAAGTTCTCGACCAGCACGTCGGCCTGGGCGACGAGCTTGTCGACCACCGCCCTGCCCTCGGGCTTGTCGATGTCGATGGCGAGGCAGCGCTTGTTTCGGTTGAGGAAGCCGAAAAAGCCGACGCCGAAGCCTTTGAGCCGGCGCGTGCGATCGCCGTCGACCGGCTCGATCTTCACCACCTCGGCGCCGAGGTCGGCGAGGATCATGCCGCAGGTCGGCCCCATCACCGTGTGCGAGAACTCGACGACCCTGACGCCCGCGAGGGGCAACGCCTTGTCGTTCAGGGCAGCCACTCGTGCGCCCATTTGAAGAGCGTCAGCCCGGCGGCGTCGGCCACCGCGACATCAGCGAAGCCGGTGCCGACGAAGAAGACTTCCTGCTTGGGGACCGCTGCCATGCGCAGCAGACCCTTCACGTCGTCGCGCAGCCCGACGGCCTCGACGGCAACGGGCAGCGTCGACGACAGCCGCTCGCGCAGGCTGGAGAGCGCCTCGGCCGACAGCTCGCCGTGGATCAGCGGATCGGCGATCAGCAGCAGCCGGCCGCAGAAGCGCGCCAGCTTGTCGGCCATCTCCGGCCTCTTCTCGACCGTGATCGAGCCGTCGGAGCCGCGCCCCAGCCTCGCCACCAGGCCCAACGGCACCAGCGCCGTCGAGAGATAGGTGCCGGTGTCGAGGATCACGGCGGTGAATTCTCGATAGCTGATGCCGAGCTTCTCGGCACGCGCCATGCGGCGCAGCGCGATCTCCGGCTTGGGCGTCTTCCATGCCTTGGCCACGGCGCGGCGCCAGACCCAGGCCTCCCACGACATGTCGAGCGGTCCGCCGTTGTGGCCGATCCCCGGCCGCCGCAGCAGCAGCTCGGAGTTGGGATGCAGATGGCTCTTGTGGTTCCGATCACCCATGGGCCGCGACTATACCTCAAAACAGGATGCGGATGACGTCGCGGCAGCCCTTCCAGGCGGTGCCGTCCAGCACGCAATCCGGCTCGCTGAGCTCGTAGCGGTCCTTGTAGCTCTTCAGGCAGGCGCCAGGATGGCGACCGATGACCACACCGCGCTTCTCCGAGCTCTTGTCGATGCCCTCGAGGGCGAAGCTGACCACGGTCTCGCCCGTGCGGCCGGTGAAATTCATCCTGTCGATCCGGCGGCCCATGCGGTTGTAGACCGAGCCGACCAGCTCGCAGACCGGCGGCCCGCCCTTGGGATCGGCGCCGGGGCGCGCCTCCTCGAGCGTGACCTGCACGAGGTCGAGATACTGCACCAGCGGCGTGCCCGGGACGGGCGGCGGGTTGCCGATGCTGACCGCCGGCCTGGACTCGCCGAACAGCAGGTCGGAGCCGAAATAGATCGCAGCGAAGGCGATCGCCGCGACCAGGCCGGCGCCCACCACCATCTTGACCATGCCCTGCGAGGCGTTCTGCTTCTCCGCTCTCTCGGCGTGCATCTTGTCGACATTGGATTTCAGCTCGCGCAGCGCGCGCGAGCCGCCGCCCGGCAGCTCCGGATCGGTGGCGAAGCCGCGCACGATGCCGACGATGTCCAGCGGATCGAGCGCCTTCGACAGCAGCCCGCGCTGGCGGCCCGCTTCGTCATCGCCCGGCAGCAGGTGCTTGTTGGTGCGGGGATTGTAGAGCAGGACGGCGGCGTCGCCGACGAACAGCCCGTACATCTGCTGCCCGCGGCGCATCTCGAACTCGCCGAAATCGCTCAGCGTGATCGTGCGCTGCTTGCCGTCGCGGCCGCGCACCAGCAGGTCCTGGGTCTCCTGTCCCTCCTTGTCCTGCCCCTTGCGCACGTCGACGACGTCGACGATGGCATCGTTGACCGCCAGCTTGTCGTCGAGGGAGTTCAGGAGGTCGAGGGCTTGCGGCGGCAGAGGGAGAGTCAAAGTCGCCACCAGTTTTTGGGGTTATGGCTTTGTCGGCAGTCTATTGATTGCGCGCCGAGGGGCAAGACGATTGGCCCGATGACCTGATCCGTCGTAGTCTGCCGCCAACCAACACGTGTCGCCGAGGAAATTCCCATGCTTCTGAGCCGCCGCCGCACCATCGCCGCAAGCAGCGCCGCGCTGGCCCTGCCGGGCACTGCTTTCGCGCAGTCCAAGTGGCCGGAGCGGCCGGTGACCTTCGTCGTCGGCTACGCCGCCGGCGGCGGCGCCGACATCGTGGCGCGCGAGCTGGCGCAGCTGATGTCGCCGCTCTTGGGCCAGAGCATCATCATCGACAACAAGGGCGGCGCGGCCGGCGGCATCGGCGCGACCTACGTCGCCAACGCCAAGCCCGACGGCTACACGCTGTTCTACGCCGTCAGCACCAACATCGTGCTCAACCCGCATGTGCTGCAGGGCTACAAGACCAACACGCTCGAGGACCTGGTGCCGATCGTGCAGACCACCGACTACCAGTACGTGCTGGCGGTGCATCCCGACGTGCCGGCCAAGAACGTCGCCGAGCTGGTGGCGCTGGCCAAGAAGGAGCCCGACAAGCTGACCTATTCGTCGTCGGGCGCCGGCGGCAACAACCATCTCGCCGGCGCGCTGTTCTCGGCCGCAACCGGCATCAAGATGACCCACGTGCCATACAAGGGCACCGGCCCGGCGCTGCTCGACGTGATCAACGGCGTGATCACCATGAACTTCTCCTCGCTGCCGCCGGCGGTGAGCCAGATCAAGGCCGGCCGCCTGCGCGCGCTGGCCGTCACCGGCTCCAAGCGCGTCTCGGCCCTGCCCGACGTGCCGACGCTCGAGGAAACCGGCGTCAAGGGCGCCACGC
>CAYNOF010000568.1:0-2733 GCA_964398335.1 uncultured Rhizobiaceae bacterium | reverse complement strand
AAGCGCCTGCTCGAGCGGCTGGGCCCGGCGATGTCGGAGGTCGAGGCGGCGCTGGAGACGGTGCACGGCTTTCGCGACCGGCCGGCGGGCGTGCTGCGCCTGAACGTGCCGGTCAGCGCCTCGCGGCTGGTGCTGCCGCGTATCGTGCCGCCTTTCCTCGCCGCCTACCCGGAGATCCGCCTGGAGGTGATCACCGAGGAAAGCCTCGTCGACGTGCTCGCCGCGGGATGCGACGCCGGCATCCGCTACGAGGAGCGGCTGGAGCAGGACATGATCGCGGTGCCGATCGGCCCGCGCATCCAGCGTTTCGCCGCCGCCGCGTCAGCCGCCTACCTCGATCGCAACGGCCGGCCGTTGCATCCTCGCGATCTGCTCGACCATGCCTGCCTGTGCACCCGCTTCGCCGGCCGCGCGGTGATGGCGTGGGAATTCGAGCGCGACGGCGAAGTGGTGCGCATCGATCCGGCGGGACCGCTGGTGGTGCAGGCCGGCGGCGGCAGCGACCTCGGCGTCGACGCCGCCCTCGCCGGCCTGGGCATCGTCACGCTGTTCGAGGACTGGCTGCGCCCCCACCTCGACAGCGGCGCGCTGGAGCCCGTCCTCGAGTCCTGGTGGCAGCGCTTCTCGGGGCCGTTCCTCTACTACCCCGGACGCCGACTCGTGCCCGCACCGCTGCGGGCGTTCGTCGATTTCATCAGGATGTCGGGCGGTCCGTCCGACGCCGGCGCTGCGGTCGCGGCGCGATAGCGACCGCGCATGGCGGATTCGAAATCCGCGTCGCGGTCGGCGAAGCCGCAGTGATCGAATCCCGTCATTAGAGGGTTGCAGGCGCCTTGCTTGATCATCCGTTCCGTCAGGCGTGATCATCGATCCGGCGTATGAGGGGTGAGTCGATGCAAGTGATGCTTCCCAACACGGTCTTTCAGCAGGCAGGCACCGGGCTGGCGCCACGGCCGGAGTCGCTGGCCGGCCTGACGATCGGTTTCCTCGACGGCTGGGGCTCGCGCGGGGCGGATGGCCGGATCGCCATGTATCCGCTGATGCGCGAGCTGCGGGCGCTGCTCACCGAGCGCTACGGCATCGCCGACTTCGTCTGGCACAAGAAGAAGAACGTCGCGCAGCGCGAGCCCAGGGCGTTCCTCAAGGATTTCTTCGAGCGCTGCGCCGTGGTGATCAACGGCGAGGCGGCTTGAGGGTCCTGCACCTACGCGTCCGTGCTTGACGCGCATGACCTCGAGAGACTGGGCAAGCCGACGATCACGATCTGCCACGCGCCGTTCGAGACCGCCGCGCGCAAGCATGCCGCGACGCTGGGGCTGGCCAACCTGCCGCTGCTGATCGAGCCGGCGCCCAAGGGCTCCAACCTCACCGTCAACGCGCCGGAGATCGCCGCGCGCTCGCTCGATCGCGTGATCGCGGCGCTGACCAGGCGTGCGGGCTGATCGATGGCGCGTGCACCTTCGCCTGTTGTCGAGATCGCCGATTTCTGGGCCTGGTACGAGATGGCGCTGGAGCGCGGCTGGACCGACGGCCTCGTCGTCGCACCGCCGACTCCGGAGCGCGTCGAGCAGGTGATCGCCTATCTCGGCCGCCGCCCCGACGAGGTCGTCGGCGTGCTGGGGCCGAAGGACGGCGTCGCCACCATCGAGCAGATCGCCATCAATTGCGTGATGGCCGGCTGCCTGCCCGAGCATGTGCCCGTGGTGATCGCCGCCATCGAGGCGATGCTGGAGCCCGAGTTCAACCTGCACGGCGTGCAGGCGACGACCAATCCCTGCGCGCCGCTGGTGATCGTCAACGGACCGATCGTCGACGAGCTCGGCTTTCATACCAAGGAAGGCGCGTTCGGCGGCGGCTCGCGTGCCAGCGCCTGTGTCGGCCGTGCCGTGCGCCTGGTGCTGTGGAACATCGGCGGCGGCATTCCCGGCCAGACCGACATGGCCTCGCAGGGCCAGCCGGCGAAGTACCTGTTCTGCGCCGCCGAGAATCACGAGCAGAGTCCGTGGCAGCCGCTGCATGTCGAGCGCGGCTTCGCCGAGAGCGACAGCACGGTCACGGTGTTCGCCTGCCAGTCGCCGCATCCGCTGCGCGTGCTGGGCAATGCCGAGCGCATCCTGAAGCTGATCGCCGCGAGTATCCCGGTGCCCGCGGTCAACATGTTCCACGCCGCCGGCCAGTTCCTGCTGAGCTTCGGCGCGCGGCCGGCGCAGGAGCTGGCGCGTGCCGGCTACAGCAAGGCCGACGTCAAGCGATGGGTGTGGGAGAACGCGCGCTTCCAGGTCGGCTGGCTGCGCCGCTCCGGCATCCTCGCCGAGGAGCAGCACATGCGCTACTGGGGCCACGGCGAGGAGGGCGCGCCCGACGTCGCGACGCTCGACGACGAGGTCCTGCTGCCGATGGTGCGCAGCGTCGACATGATCCACGTCGCCGTGATCGGCGGCGATTCGCAGTGGTGGATGGGCTTCTCACCGGGTTGGGGCAACTATGGCGGTTACGCAGTCACCAAGGCGATCAGGCGGCCTCGCGCGGCGTAGCCTGCTGGCCGGCACCGCGGCGCTGGCGGCGCTGCCGGCACGCGCGCAGGCCTTCCCGTCGAAGCCGGTGCAGCTCGTGGTGCCGCTGGGACCGGGCGGCATCAACGACATCATCTCGCGGCTGATCGGCGCCAAGCTCGGCGACATCTGGGGCCAGCCGGTGGTGGTGGTCAACAAGCCGGGCGCCGGCGGCATCATC
>CAYNOF010000567.1:0-3453 GCA_964398335.1 uncultured Rhizobiaceae bacterium | reverse complement strand
ATGACGAGATCCGTTTTATTGATGTCAGCACACAGGTTCGTCATCGCACAGAGTCCGAAAGTCGGGCCCAAACTGGACACCGTCGGACCGTGTCAAACCCTCGCTTGATTGTCGAAGACGACCATCCCCAACGATCGGACGACCTTGTAGGTCGCCCACGCTGTCTCGTTGGTGGTGGCAGATGCGGCGAGGAAGCCGGTGGTCAGCCAGCGGTTCACCGTCTGGCCGTCGGCGTTCTTGGCGATGAAGTTCTTGTCGCGGTCGGCCTTCAGGTGACGCGCGATCTTGTCGATCGCATCGTCCCAGGAGATGCGCTTCCACTCCTTGGCGCCGGGCGCGCGGTACTCGGGGTACTGCAGGCGCGTCCTGGCGTTGATGAAGTCGATCAGCGCGGCACCCTTGGGGCTGAGCGTGCCGCGGTTGGTCGGATGATCCGGATCACCCTCGATATGGATGATCGAGCTCTTCACGTTCTTCGCCCGATCGCCGATCGAGTACATGATCACGCCGCAGCCCACCGAGCAGTACGGGCAGGTGTTGCGTGTCTCGGTCGTGCGTTCGAGCTTGAAGGCGCGGACCGCGGCCTGCGCCTGCGCCGGCGAGAAGCCCAGCGCGGTGAGCGTCGAGGCGCCCACACTTGCCGCTGTCAGCTTCAGCGCCCCGCGCCGGGTTATCTGCATCGAGCCCATGGCACCTCCTCGACGGTCGAGTCGCCGGAGAGCTACGCCGCGCCATTCTGCGCGGTGTTTGAGCGTTTCACTCCCCGACGGTGCGTTCAGTGCGCACTCTTTCGTCTGCCGAAAGTATCCGTCAGGTTTCTGGGTGAATCAACGCGCGATGCAGATTTGTGATCGCACGACACAAATAAATAATTGATATTAATACTTATCCGCAAGAAGCGATGGCGCCGTAACGCCATCGCCTGTTGCCGAATACTAGGCGGCCTCGGCCAGCTGGCTCGCGCCCGCCTTCTGCCGCCGCGCAACCTCCGCGACGCGCTTGCCGAGCACTTCCATGGTGGCGAAGTCGCTGGGCGCGATGCCTTCGACGCCCTGGTCGCCATTGGCCTGCGCCATGGCGCCCATGAACGAGCCGACGCGGTTGAGGTCGGCGCTGCTGCCCTTGGAGTGGTTGTTGCCCGGCTTCATGCCCAGGCCGACCCACACCATGCCGTGCTGCATCGCCAGGATCATGAGCTGGTTCAGCGTGTTGAGCTTGTCGCCGCTCCACGACGCAGAGCCGGTGAAGCCGGCGGCGATCTTGTCCTTCCAGGCGTCGGCGTACCAGCGCTTGGAGCTCCAGTCCTTGAACTTGGCGAACTCCGCCGAGACGCCGCCCATGTAGGTGGGCGAACCGAAGATGATGGCGTCGGCGCGATCCAGTTCCTCGCCGCGCGCTTCGGCCTCGGCGACCGGGATCAGCGTGACGTTGACCGAATTGCCGGCCGAGCGGGCGCCCGTGGCGACGGCCTCGGCCAGCGCCTGGGTGTGGCCGAAGCCCGAGTGATAGACGACAGCGACATTGACCATAGGAGTCTCTCCTTCGAGATACGGATTGGTAACTAGTTCCAATCTAGTCACCTTTCGTTACTGTCAGGAGATAGAGGGAGGAGGAACCTTTTTAAAGTAGGTACCTTGACGTAACCACTAACAAACCCCAAATCACCGCCACGGCGTAATCGGGACGAGGAATCGACCATGTTGAAGGGGAAGAACGGCGGGGACGATCCCGCCTCCTGTCCGATGGACTTCATCCTGCGGCTGCTGATGGGGCCGTGGACGACGTACATCCTGTACACATTGGGCGAGCACGGCCCGCAGCGCTTCGGCGAGCTGAAGCGGCGGGTGACCGGCGTCTCGGCCAAGATGCTGACCGAGCGGCTGCGTACGCTCGAGCAGGCCGGGCTGGTGACGCGTCACTACGAGGCGACGATCCCGCCCAAGGTGACCTATGCGCTGGCCGCGCGCGGCCATGAGCTGCGCGGCGTGCTGGGCACGCTCGCGGCCGTCGGCTCGAAGTGGCTGGCCGAGGATGCGGCCGCCGCGAACGTGCCGCGCCAGGCGGCGGAGTAGCGCCCTACTCCGTGTAATCCGTCGCGAGGTGGAAGAGGCAATCGCCACGCTCGGTGCGGCCGGGCTGGCGCTTGCAGATCACCGTGCCTGGTCGCGCGAAATGCGCCACCACGGGCTCGCGCCACGGCGTGTCGTGCTGATGCACGCGCGCCGCGGGCTGGCCCGCGACCACGTCGTCGCCCAGCTCGACCAGCGGCTCGAAGACACCGCCATCGGGTGCATAGACGTAGTAGTCGGGTCCCTCGACGCGCATCAGCCGTGTCGGCGTCTTCGGTGGCGGCGGAATCTCCAGGCCGTGCAGCACGCCGATATGCGCCAGCACGCGCAGCAATCCTTCTTCCGCGATCTTCAGCGCTGACGGCGTCACCGCGCCGGCGCCGGCGAGCTCGGTGCCCATGTGCTCGACGCCCTGGCGCATCGCCGCCGAGGTCGCCGTGCGCTCGTCGCCCTGCGGCGAGGTGCTGACGTAGCCGATCGGTGCCCCGAAGGCACGCATGCGTGCGATCTGCGCCTGGCGCCGCGCCGGATCGGGATCGAGCCGGCACAGCGAGCTCGGGATGTAGGTCAACGAGCTGCCGCCGGAATGCAGGTCGAAGTGGAACTGGCACTTCGGCATCAGCACGTGCTCGATGTAGTGCGCGACCTGCTGCGTGATCGTGCCGTCGGGATTGCCGGGGAACGAGCGGTTGAGGTTGCCGTCGTCGATCGGCGAGGTGCGCATGCCGGCCATCGCCGCCGGAAAATTCGACGAGGGCAGGATGGTGAGCCTGCCGCGTACGTTCTTCGCCTCGAGCGTGCGGATCAGCTTGCCCAGCGCCAGCTGTCCCTCCCATTCGTCGCCGTGGTTGCCGGCCATCAGCAGCACGCGCGGGCCTTCGCCGTTGTTGATGCAGGCGATCGGCAGCGGCAGCCAGCCATAGGCGGAACGGTGCACGGAATGCGGGATGCGCACGAAGCCCGTGCGCTTGCCGTCGGCTTCGAGATCGATATCGGCGCTCAGCCGGCTGGGCTTGCGGTCTGTCATGGTGCTCCTGCTCTACAAGCAGGACGCACCTTAGCGCAGGAATCGCGTCTCGCGCGCCTTCATGCCGGGCACGTCCTGCAGCTCGAAGATCTCCTCGACCGAGACGATCTCCTTGTCGACCGACCTGATGCCGCCCTCCTCGCGGATGCGGGCGAAGACGCGTTTCATCTCGGTCACGGCGGCACGGATCGCGTGGTTGCCGTAGATCACCAGCCCGATCTTGCCGGTGGCGCGCATCTTGGCCTCGGTGAGGTCGGGATAGGCCGTCGGCACCAGCGCGATCGGCACCGTCGAGTCCCAATGCGCGGCGAAGGCCAGCACCTCGTGCGGTGTCTTCTGCTTGGAGTGCACGAGGAT
>CAYNOF010000566.1:0-2097 GCA_964398335.1 uncultured Rhizobiaceae bacterium | reverse complement strand
ACAAGAGTGTCCGCCCCACAGACTTTTATTTTTGCTCAGGCTGCGGCGCCGGTTTCTTGTGAAACAGCTTGTGATGGATGTCCGGCCAGAACTCATCGAAGAGTCCGCCCGCCATGCCGTAGCCCAAGGCGATGACGCTGCGGCTCATCGTCAGTTCGAATCCCCGGTCGCTGCGCGGGTAGTATGCATTGGAAATGCCGCCACTGGTGAACGCACCCAGCACGTTGGAGAAGTTGAAGGTCTTGCCGCCGCGGTCGCGATGCGCGACAAACTCCTGCGTCACCGAATATCCCAGCCGATGCCGGAAACTTCCCGACCCCAGGCGGAAGTAACGCGGATCATGCTTGAACAAGACGGGATAGAAGAAGTTGCTGAAGAAGCCCGAGGACGTGCTGTCAGCCAGGGCTGCACCGTAGCGCTTGCCGTAGCCGGCGGCGCCTTGCCCATAGTCGGGAAATTCATTTTCCGCCTGGCTGAAGCCGGCCTGTACGCCCAGTATCCCCAGCGTCACCGGATCGAACGCCGACTTGTAAAACAGGTGGAACTTGCTGCCCGGGCTGAGCGGCGGAGCATCCTGCCGGTCGGTCACCGCGAACTGGGGGAGGACGCCGAGCACCCGCTGCGATTGCTCCTTCTTCTCGATCTCTTTTTCCTTCTGTTTATCCGGCGCAGAAGTGGAAGCCGGAGTTTGAGGGGCCGGAGCCGAGGGCAGCTCCGCCTGCGCCAGGCAAGAGCTGGCCAACGCCAACCCAACCATGCAAGACCACAGAATTTTCACGCGAGACTCCATGCCATTCGTAAAGGATTGAACCCGGGCTGGGGACCGAAGTTCTAGACTTCCTGCTTTGGATGCAGTTTCAGCCCTGCATGACGCGGACGCGCCGTTCATTTTCCGATACCCGCTCCAGAGCAATGTCCACTTTGCGTTCTTTTACAAAGCGCTCAAACTTTTCCCCCCACTCGATGAGCAGGATGGCGTTGTCGGCCATCAGATCATCCAAACCCAGGGTCTCCAGTTCACGGGCGGTATCAATGCGGTATAGGTCGATGTGGTAAAGGACGGTTTGTGGGCCGCGATATTCGTGGATCAGAGTAAAGGTGGGGCTGGTGACGTCTTCTTCCGAGGCCGCCTGGAAAGCTTCGGCAATGCCCTTGACCAGCGTGGTCTTGCCGGCCCCCAGGTCGCCGCGCAGCAGCACGAGTCCTGGGGAGGAGAGGAAAGGGGCGAGGGTCCGCCCCAAAGCGATGGTTTCTTCCGCGGAATGCGTAGTGAACTCTTGCGTGGCCATGCGGTTGCATGACCAGTATAGCGAGGAAGACCGCTATACGCCTTTGGGCGCAGTCCACTGGCTGGAGCGGATTCCCGTGAAACTGCGGTCTGTGGTGGAATCCACCAACATGCGCAGGGCGCGGTGCTCATCGTCGCCCAGCGCGATGAAACGGAAGGGCTGCAAGGCCCCATCCGTGGCGGTCCCCATGGGGGTAAGCATTTCGGCCATGCCGCGCACCGGACCCGACTGGGTCTGGAAGGCGATCTCGACAAAGTCCCCCTGGCCCATTTTCTTGGCCAGCCGGAGCAATCCGCCGGTGACAGAAATACTTTGTAATTTGGCTTTAGCGCGCTGTCCGTCTTCCTGCATAACGACCGCAAGAACCGAACCACCGAGTTGGACCCTCGGAGCACGCCGCTGTGGGTGCGGTTGGGGGAAGTGTGTCATAGGCCGAGATGCACTATGGCACGGAAGAGCCAGGCCGCGGGAGATTACGGAAGCACGTAGCCGAGAGGGGTTTGGGCCGTGTCCTTGTGCAACGGTAATCGCTGCGAAGCAAACAACTTACCAATGTTTATAGACTGGTTAATGTACCAGGAGATGTGGGCGTGGTGGACTCTGTCATCCGAGCGCAAGCGAAGGATCCATGTATTTTTAGCCATGCAGAGGTCCTTCGTCGGGGATTTGCGCTGCACGCATATCCCGCATCCTCAGGATGACAAGAGAAGATGACAGGTCAGTAAAGAGAAGTCGAGCTGCACTCGACAGGACAGCCTATGTGGCCGACGGGAGACTTCAGATCCGCACCACTGCTGGCCGCGCCGTT
>CAYNOF010000565.1:0-1545 GCA_964398335.1 uncultured Rhizobiaceae bacterium | reverse complement strand
GCCCGTCGCTCGGCGGCCGGCAGGCGGCGGTCGAGGCCGACCTCGACATTGGCGCCGACGCGCGCCCAGGGCAGCAGGCGCGGCTCCTGGAACATGATGCGCGTGGCGCTCGCCGGCGCCTCACCGTCGTCGAGCGCGATGCGGCCGGAACTCGGCGTCTCCAGGCCGACGGCAAGGCGCAGCAAGGTGCTCTTGCCGCAGCCGCTGCGGCCGATCACGGCGAGGAACTGGCCCGACGGCACATGCAGGTCGATGCCGGCGAGCACGAGCTTCTCGCCGAACGACTTGGCGAGACCGCGCGCGGTGAGGCTGAGGCCGGTGACGTTCGTGCGGGCAGCGACAGGCGCCTCGACCTCGGGTGCGTCGAACGCGGCGTCGGCGATGGCGTCGTCGACGCTGCGCAGGGCGGTGGCTGATGCGGTCATGAAAGCCTCAAGCGGTGCGGAAGGCGGGGTGCCATTGCAGCGACAGCCGTTCGAGCAGCCGTGCCACGCTGTCGGCGAGCTTGCCGAGCAGGGCGTAGATGGCGATCGACAACACGACGACGTCGACCTGCAGGAACTCGCGCGCCTGCATCGCCATGTAGCCGAGGCCCGAGGAGGCCGAGATTGTCTCGGCGACGATCAGGGTCAGCCACATGATGCCCAGCGCGTAGCGCAGGCCGACGAACAGCGAGGGCAGCGCGGCGGGAAGGATGACGCGCAGGAACAGCGTGCGGCTGTCCATGCCGTAGGTGCGGCCCATCTCGACGAGCTGCGGATCGACGCTGCGGATGCCGAGCAGCGTGTTGATGTAGATCGGGAAGAAGACGCCCAGTGCGACGAGGAACAGCTTGGCCTCCTCCTCGATGCCGAACCACAGGATGACCAGCGGGATCAGCGCCAGGTGCGGCACGTTGCGGATCATCTGCAGGGTGGTGTCGGTGAGCTGCTCGCTCAGCCGCGACAGTCCGTTGGCTAGGCCCAGCGCCAGGCCGATGCCGCCGCCGATGGCGAAGCCTGAGAGCGCGCGCAGCGCACTGACGCCGATATGGTTGGGCAGCTCGCCGCTCAGGGTGAGCCGCCATGCCGCCGCCAGCACGTCGGACGGCGCCGGCAGGACGTGGGCCGGCAGCCCGCCCAGCCGCGCGGCGAGCTCCCACACGAGCACGAGGCCGACAGGGACGGCCCAGCCCAGCGCGCGCTTCACGACGCGATCCTCAGGCGCGAGCCGCCGTGCTGGCCGACGGCGAACTCGTTGGCTACCACCTTGCGCAGCCGGCTCGCCGCACGCTCGATGCCCAGCGCCGGGAACAGCAGCTCGGCGACGCGATAGGCTTCCTCGAGATGCGGGTAGCCGGAGCCGATCACCGTGTCGACGCCGGCTTCCTGGTATTCGCGCAGACGCGCGGCGACGGTGGCGGGATCGCCGACCAGCGCCGTGCCGGCGCCGCCGCGCACGAGGCCGACGCCGGCCCACAGGTTCGGGCTGACCTCGAGCTTGTCGCGGCTGCCGCCGTGCAGGCGGGCCATGCGCTGCTGGCCGACCGAATCCATCCGAGCGAAC
>CAYNOF010000564.1:0-2359 GCA_964398335.1 uncultured Rhizobiaceae bacterium | reverse complement strand
CCCGAGATGGGCGACACGGCGGTGATCATCAACGAGTTCGGCGAGGTCGGGCTGGACCACCAGCTGGTCGAGAAGTCGAGCGAGGAGGGCATGGTCGAGCTCAGCAGCGGCTGCCTGTGCTGCACCGTGCGCGGCGATCTCGTGCGCACCATGGGCGAGCTCTACCTCAAGCGCCAGCGCGGCGAGATCAACGCCTTCAAGCGCATGGTGGTGGAGACCACGGGTCTCGCCGATCCGGCGCCGATCATCCATACGCTGATGACCGACCCGCTGCTGTCGACACGCTACCGGCTGGACGGCGTGGTCACCACGGTCGACGCGGTCAACGGCTCGAGCACGCTCGACAATCACATGGAGTCGGTGAAGCAGGCGGCGGTGGCCGACCGGCTGTTGCTGACCAAGACCGACATCGCCGAAGCGCCGGTGATCGAGGACCTCAAGCACCGCCTGCAGCACCTCAATCCCGGCGCGCGGATGTTCAGCATCCGGCACGGCGAGGTCTCGCCCGGCGACATCATGAACGCCGGCCTCTACAACCCCGAAACCAAGAGCGCCGACGTCAAGCGCTGGCTGCACGAGGAAGCCTATCTCGACGACCCGCACCGCCATCATCATCACGGCGACGGCCATCACCACCATCACCATGGCCACGAGCATGGCCATTCGCACGACCATGACGAGAGGCCGAAGGGCGATCATGACTCACCCTTCGCCGGCCCCGGGCCGGAGCACTACGCCGAGACCCAGGATCCGCACGACGTCAACCGGCACGACGATCGCATCCGCGCCTTCTGCCTGACCTTCGACAAGCCTTTCGCCTGGGCCACGGTCGCCGGCGCGCTCGACGCCCTGGTGACGTATAGGGGGCCGGATCTACTGAGGGTGAAGGGCATCCTGAACGTCGCGGAGAGCGACAAGCCTGTCGTGATCCACGGCGTGCAGCATGTGTTCCACCCGCCGGCCGTTCTCGAGAAGTGGCCGGATGAGGATCGACGCTCGAAGATCGTCTTCATCACCCGCGACATCCCGGAAGCCACGATCCGTCGCGTGCTGAAGTCGTTCATCGACGGCGCCGATCAGTGGACCAGCACGTAGATCGAAATGGGGCCGGCGGGGCGCCGGCGGTGCCACAGAAGGCTAGTGCGTGTTGTCGTAGGCGATGCCGCGGTTGACCTGCTCGATCGCGGCATTCACCAGCTCGAGCGCCTTGGCGCGGTGACCGCCCTTGTCCGCGGTGGCGGCCAGGAGTTGGCCGCGAGCGCTCTGCAGCGAGCCGAGCGCGGCGCGCATGTGCGGCTGGTTCTCGGCTCCGGCTTCGCTGGTGACGAGATACATGGTGCCGGCCCCGGCGCTGGCGGCGATCAGGGCGACGGCGGCAAGACGAGCGAACATGGACGATCTCCCCGGATGCTGGCGGCGCGACTCTCGCCGCGCCGGCAGTCTAGATCGTCCTACGTGACCATAGGCTGATCCATCCCCGCCTAATCGACGCGCTTGGGCGCGCCGGCGATGCGATTGGCCGCCGAGGTCACCGCCTTGAGCGAGGCAGCGACGATGTTGGAGTCCATGCCGACACCCCAGATGACACGGCCGTCGGCGGCTTCCGCTTCGATGTAGCTGACCGCCGTCGCATCGGAGCCCGCGCCGGCGGCATGCTGGTGGTAGTCGCGCACCTTCATCCGGATGCCGCAGTTCTTGCCCAGCGCATCGACGTACGCCGCGATCGGCCCGTTGCCGTTGCCGGTGATCGTCTTCTTGAAGCCGTTGAACTTCACATCGGCATCGAGAAGACGCTGCTCGGGCGCTTCGGGATTGGGCACCGTGGTGTGCTCGAAGAACTCGACCGGCGTCTTGCGCTGCAGGTACTCGCGCTGGAAGGTTTCCCAGATCAAGGTCGGCTGGATCTCCTTGCCGGTGTCGTCAGCGATCTGCTGGATCACCTTGGAGAACTCGACCTGCAGCATGCGCGGCATGTCGATGCCGTAGTCGCTCTTGAGGATGTAGGCGATGCCGCCTTTGCCCGACTGGCTGTTGATGCGGATGATCGCCTCGTAGCTGCGGCCGAGGTCCGCTGGATCGATCGGCAAATAGGGCACTTCCCAGATCTTGCTGTTCGACGATTGCAGCGCCTTGAAGCCCTTGTTGATCGCGTCCTGGTGCGAGCCCGAGAACGCGGTGAACACCAGGTCGCCGCCATAGGGATGACGGGGATGCACCGGCAGCTGGTTGCAGTACTCCACCGTCTGGCGGATCTCGTTGATGTTGGAGTAGTCGATCTCGGGATCGACGCCCTGGGTGAACATGTTCAAGCCCAGGGTGACGATATCGACGTTGCCGGTGCGCTCGCCGTTGCCGAACA
>CAYNOF010000563.1:0-6368 GCA_964398335.1 uncultured Rhizobiaceae bacterium | reverse complement strand
GTCGCTGGGCTTCAAGGCCTCGCACGAGGGCATGAAGCTTGCCCTCCCCGGGAGCGCCGGCGTCCCGCCGGCCTCGTGATGCCGGCGGCCCCGAAGATCAGTTCAGCGTGCGCAACGCCTCGACCAGCGCCTCGGGCTTCTCGTGGCCGACGAGGTGACCGGCCTGCGGGATCGTCGTCAGCCGTGCGCCGGCGATGCCCTTGACGAACGCGTTCGCATAGACCGGCGGGATCAGCCGGTCGTTCTCGCCCCATACCACCAGGGTGCGCGCCTTGATGCGGTAGAGGCGTTCGGACAGGCCGCGCTCGGGGATCGGGAACAGCATCTTGCCGGCGGTGCCCAGGCGACGTGCATTGGCGATCATGAACTCGGCGAGGAACTTCACGTCGTTCATGTCGCCGCCGGGCGTCATCAGCTTCACGCCGGCTTCGACGTCGTGGAACAGGTATTGCGGGAACTCCTGCGGCAGCAGCGCGAAGATGTCGACGATCGGATGCTCGGGCAGCCAGATGCCGGCCGGCGCGACCAGCGCCAGGCGCTCGATGTCGTTGGGCGCGATCGCCGCCATCTCGGCCGCGATCATGCCGCCCATCGAGTGGCCGACGACCAGCGGCTTGCTGAGGCCCAGCGCCTGCATGACGTCGTAGCCGTGCAGGGTGAGGTCGAGCATGTCGCGCAGGCGCTCCTCGCCCGAGGAATCCTCGTAGCCCGGCAGCAGCGGGGCATGGACGCGGTAGTGGCGGGCGAGCGCGGCGATGACGCGGTCCTCGCGCATCAGGCCGCCGGCGCCGTGCAGGTAGAACAGCGGCGGTCCGTCGCCGCCTTCGTAGACGCGGACCTTGTTGCGGCCGCCGGCGACGTCGATCAGGCGGGAATTGATGGTCATGGCGCCGCTTACTCCGCCGCCAGCTGGCGACGCTCGCTCTGCTGCATCGGCTTGATCCAGAAGCGGTCCTCGTCCTTCCACTCCTGGAACAGGTTGGCCTTGAGCTTGGGCATCACCTGCTCGGCGAACAGCCGGGTCGAGTGGCGCACCTTGTCGCCGGGCATGTCGCCGACCTGGAACAGGCCGAAGATGTTGCCGACGCGCAGCGTCCTGGCGAGATCGACCATGCGGTCGTAGACCGTCTGGGGCGAGCCGGCGATCACGTAGCCCTGGTCGACCAGGTCCTTCCACGTCAGCGTCGGATAGTTGCGCAGCTGCGCCTGGGTGAGCTGCGTGATCATGTTGGCCTGCAGCGTCTTCACCGTGCGGTAGCCCGGCGCGTCGGCGAAGCCCGGGTAGACGTGCAGGCAGCGATTGTAGAAATAGTGGATGTGCTTGCTGTAGAGCTTCTCCGCCTCGGCATCGGTGTCGGCGACGCAGATCACCTGGGCGAAGCCGCCGCGATAGGGACTCTCGTCCTTGCCGCTCCTGGCCACGCGCTCCCAGTAGCCTTCCATGAGCTGCTTGGCGCGCATGTAGCCGGAGTAGCTGAGGTAGCAATAGGTGTAGTCGAACTCGAGGCAGAAATCGTAGGTCTCGATCGAGCCGCCGCCGGGGATGAAGATCGGCGGGCGCGGGCGCTGGATCGGCTTGGGCCAGCAGTTCACGTAGCGCAGCTTGGTGTAGCGGCCGTTGAAGGCGAAGGGCTCATCCTCGCGCCAGGCCCGCATGATCAGCTCGTGCGCCTCGCTGTACTTCTCGCGGGTCAGCGCCGGGATCGTGCCGTAGGCGTAGTTGGTGTCCATCGACGTGCCCACCGGGAAGCCGGCCGCGAGGCGGCCGCCGGTGATCACGTCGAGCATTGCGAATTACTCGGCGACGCGGATCGGCGGGTTGTAGAGCGCGATCGAATCGCCCAGCACCATGATCGCCGCCTTGCTGGTGCGCCGCGCCAGCGCCGCCGCCATCAGGTTGGGCGAGGGCATCAGGCCGTAGGCGTTGGCGTGATGCTCGTTCACGCCCAGCGCGTCGAAGCCCATCGTCTCGGCGTATTCGAGCTGGTCGAAATAGTCGTGATAGACGTGATGGCCGCGCTTGGCGTCGTACAGCGTGGTCGGGATATCGACCCACACCGAGCGATGCTTCTCGCGGAAATCATCCGGCAGGTAGGGCCACGGCATCAGGTGGAACCAGGTGAACTTCATCGTGTCCTCCCGCGGGCGAGGTTCCGAAGGTCGCGGCGAGGGTACCGGCTGCGCGTGGCGCCGAACAAGGCAAGATGACGCACACGTCACGCGACGCGAAATACCGCTAGTCGGATGCGAGAAGTTTCAGACCGATGATGCCGGCCACGATCAGCGCGATGCAGATCAGGCGGCCGACGCCGGCGCTTTCGTCCAGCCACAGAATGCCCACGACAGCGGTGCCGACCGTGCCGACGCCGGTCCAGATCGCGTAGGCGGTGCCGAGCGGCAGGCTGCGCAGCGCGAGGCCGAGCAGGCCAAGGCTCGCGGCCATGCAACATGCGGTGAGAAGCGAGGGCAGCGGCCGCGTGAAGCCGTCGGTGAATTTCAGGCCGGCGGCCCAGCCGACCTCGAGCAGGCCGGCAACAAAAAGAACGACCCAGGCCATGGCGTCCTCCTCTGGGAGCCATGACAGGGTCGTCCCTGCCGATGCGGCGACGAACGCGGGGTCGTCCCCGCACCGATGTTCCTAGATGGTGATCGACTCACCGGATTCAAGAGGTCGGACCGAGTATGCTGGCGACTCGCCACGCGGGAATGAAGGCCCATGCTGCTCTACGAACATCCGCTGTCCTCCTACGTCCAGAAGGTGAAGATCGCGTTGCGCGAGAAGGGCATCGCCTTCACGCCGGAGATACCGACGGCGATCGGCTCGGGCTCGGCCGCCGGCGGCTTCGTCGAGGCGAGCCTGCGCGCGGAGGTGCCGGCGCTGGTCGATGGCGAGGTGCGCATCTTCGATTCGACGGTCATCCTCGAATACATCGAGGACAAATGGCCAACGCCGCCGCTGCTGCCACGCGATCCGGCCGAACGCGCCAGGGCGCGCATGATCGAGGATATCTGCGACACGCACTACGAGGCGATCAACTGGGGCCTGGGCGAGATCAACTGGTTCAAGCGTGCCGACGGCGCGTTGAAGGACTCGCTGATCGCCGCCGCCAGGGCGCAGACCGTGCAGATCCAGGCCTGGCTGGAGCGCCAGCTCGGCGATCGCCCCTGGTTCAACGGGGCGGGCTTCGGCTGGGCCGACCTCTCGGTCGCGCCGTATCTCAACCGCTCCTTTCACTACGGGATCGGCCCGACGCCGGACTCCGCGCTCGACCGCTGGCTCGGGCGCATCAAGGAGCGGCCGTCGGTGGCGCAGACCTTCTCCGAGTTCGAGGCCGCGAAGGAAGGCATGGCCACCGCCGCGCAGCGCCTCGCCTCGGGCCAGATGCGCCGCGAGTACCGCGACCACCGGCTGGAATGGATGGTCAAGTCCGGCGGCATCCAGGTCGTGCTCGACGGCATGGCGAAGAACAACATCCGCTTCAGCTGGCCGACCTAGCGGGCCGCCGTCGCTGGCCGGTGCAGGGCGACGCCCGCGATCACCAGCGCGATGCCGAGCACATCCAGCGTCGAGGGAATCTGGCGCAGCACCACGATGCCGATCAGCGTCGCGGTCGCCGGCAGCAGCGCCAGCATCAGTGCGAAGGTCGACCGGCTCAGCCGGCGCAGCGCGAGCTGGTCGAAGACATAGGGGATCACCGAGGAGCAGATGCCCACGCCGATGGACGCCGCCAGCAGCCGCAGATCGGTGAAGGCCGGCTGCGCGGCGCCCAGCCCGACCGGCAGGGCCAGGAGACTCGCCACCAGCATCGACGCGGCCAGCAGGTCGATGCCGGCAGCGCCGGCGATGCGATGGCCGAGCAGGATGTAGGCGACGAACAGCGCGCAATTGGCGAAGGCATAGGCGTAGCCGATCGCGCTGCCCTCGAGCCGGATGTCGGTCAGCGCGGCGACGCCCAGCACGGCAAGAACGAGGGCGGCGAGGTTGCGCGGCGTGCGCATGCCCAGGCCTGCGATGGCGATCGGCCCCAGGAACTCGATCGCGCCCACGGTGGCCAGCGGCAGGCGGGCGATGGCCTCGTAGAATACCGTGTTCATGATCGCCAGCACCGCGGCCAGTGCCAGCACGCTGATCCGCTCGTGCGGTGTCAGCCGGGCGGCGGTGCGCCACGGCCGGCGCCAGATCGCGAAGACCAGGCCGGCGCTGGCGATGCGCAGCCAGGCGACACCCGGCGGCGCGATCGCGGCAAACAGCAGCACCGCGAAGGAGGGGCCGAGATAGTGGAAGACGGCGCTGCCCACGAACCAGGCGTGCGGCGGAACGCGATCGATGGCCGGGGTCCCGATCATGTCGTACCATTGCAGGCCTTCGTTGCCTGCCGAATGGCAAGACGACGGCACAATGGCGGAACTGCCATCGATCCGAAGGGTATTTTGCCGATGCGCCTTCAAACCAGCGAAGCGGTGCATGAGCCGCGCAATGCCCAGCTGCTGCGTCTGCTGCGCGAGGATCCGCGCATGGCGATCTCGGAGCTGGCAAGGCGCGTGGGCATGTCGGCGCCGGCGGTGCGCGAACGCGTGTTGCGCCTGCGCGAGGCCGGCATCATCCGCGGCTATCGGATCGACATCGATCCGGCGGCGCTGGGCTACACGATGTGCGCCTTCGTGCGCGTGCGGCCGGCGCCGGGCCAGCTGACGAAGCTCGCCGAGCTCGCGCGGCGCACGCCCGAGGTGGTGGAGTGCCACCGGGTCACCGGCGAGGATTGCTTCGTGATGAAGGTCTACCTGCCGTCGCTCGATCGCCTCGACGGCCTGCTCGATCGCTTTCTGCAGTACGGCCAGACGACGACGTCGATCGTGCAATCGACACCGGTGCCGCCGCGCGGCCTGCCGCTGCCGGGCGCGCCGCGCCGCTAGGACGTGCCCGTCGTATCCAGCCGCCGTACTTCCATCGGCTTGCCGGTCGTGCCGTGGTTGACGCCGGCGGAGCGCAGGAACGGGTTGTCCCTGCCGGCACCCCACAGCGCGATGCCCTGGGCCAGCAAGCCGCCATCGACCTTCAGCGTCTCGCCGGTGATGAAGCGCGCGTCGTCCGAGCAGAGGAACACGGCCGCGGCGGCGATGTGCGTGCCCTCGCCGCGCTCGGGCCAGGGCTGCCGCGCGAATTGCTGCTCGAATTTCTCCGGCCGCCCGCGATGCACCAGCGGCGTCGAGATCACCCCAGGGGCGATGGCGTTGACGCGGATGCGATAGGGCGCCAGCTCGGTGGCGACGTTCTCGGTCAGGCTGATCACCGCGGCCTTGGCGGCGGAGTAGGCGTGCGAGCCGCCGCCGCCGACGATGCCGGCGATCGAGGCGGTGCTGAGGATGGCGCCGCCACGCCCGTGCTTACGCATGGCGATCGAGGCGTGCTTCATGCCGAGGAAGACGCTGCGGGTGAGCACCGCGAAGGTGTAGTCCCAGCCCTCGACCGTGGTCTCGGCGATCGGGCCGAAGGCGCCGCCGACGCCGGCGTTGAGGTAGACGATGTCGAGCGTGCCGAAGCGCGCCTCGGCCTCGCTCACCATGGCGGCGACGTCGCTCTCCTGCGCCACGTCGGTGCGGATGAAGGCGATGCGCTCGCCCTGGCCGCGGGCACGTGCCAGCGACAGGGTCTCCTTGCCGTTGTCCGCGTTGAGATCGGCCACCAGCACCCTGGCGCCTTCGTCGAGGAAGCGCAGCACGGTGTCGCGGCCCATGCCGCTGGCGCCGCCGGTGATGATCGCGACCTTGTCCTGGAGCTTGCCCGCCACGCGTTCGTTCCTCCCTGTACTTGGCGGCAAGCCTACACGCAGAAAAAGCCTCCCGTCCCTCGGGACGGAAGGCTTCTTCGGACCTGCTATCGCTTACCGAACCGGCGGGGTCAGCTGGATCTCGGCGATGCCGGCGGCGATGTTCAGGCCGACCGCGCCTTCGACGCTGATCGGCTGCAGGGTGATCTGGCGCTGGCCGCCGCCGACCAGCACGTTGGCGCCGACGCCCAGGCCGGCCGCGACCGAGGCGGTCACGCCGCCGTAGTCGCCGACCAGCGCGCCCGGCTCGACATAGCCCGGCGCCGCGACCAGCCAGATGATATGGGCCTCCTTGGTGAAGCCGATATCGATGCCGAAGCGCTTGATCTTGCCGTAATAGGCCTCGGCGCGGCCGTCATCCCGGTAGAAGACGCAGCTCAGGTCCTTCGACGAGCCGAAGACGAAGCTGACTCCGCCGGCCACATGGCAGTTCAGCGAGCCGACATTGACGCCGCCGCGCGGCGGTCCGGGCGGCGGCTGCACGGCCACGTTCTGGGCCACGGCGGCGGTGGCGCCGAGGAGGGATCCGGCGGCCATGGC
>CAYNOF010000562.1:0-5910 GCA_964398335.1 uncultured Rhizobiaceae bacterium | reverse complement strand
CCGGCCTGCTGGATGCTCTCCTCGCCGTCGACGATGGTGCCGCAGTTGATGTCCATGTCGTCGGTCATGCGGCGCCACAGCGCGGAGTTGGTGGCGAGCTTGATCGAGGGCGTCGGCTTGCAGCCGAAGACGCTGCCGCGGCCGGTGGTGAAGCACAGCACGTTGGCGCCGCCCGCCACCTGGCCGGTGGCCGCGACCGGGTCGTAGCCGGGCGTGTCCATGTAGACGAAGCCTTTCGCCGTGATCGGCTCGGCGTATTTGTAGACCTCGACCAGATTGGTCGTGCCGCCCTTGGCCACCGCGCCCAGCGACTTCTCGAGGATGGTGGTGAGGCCGCCTGCCTTGTTGCCGGGCGACGGGTTGTTGTTCATCTCGCCGCCGGTGCGCGCGCAGTGGTCTTCCCACCACTTGATGCGCTCGACGATCTTCTCGCCGACCTCGCGGCTCACCGCGCGACGGGTCAGCAGATGCTCGGCGCCGTAGATCTCCGGGGTCTCGCTCAAGACCGCCGAGCCACCATTGCGCACCAGCAGGTCGACCGCCGCGCCCAGCGCCGGGTTGGCGGAGATGCCGGAGTAGCCATCGGAGCCGCCGCATTGCAGCGCGAGGATCAGCTCGCTGGCCGGAATCGGCTCGCGCTTGACGTTGTTGGCCTCGGGCAGCAGCTCTTTCAGGAACGACACGGCACGGCCCACCGTCCGGGCGACGCCGCCCTCCTCCTGGATCGCCATCGGGATCAGCTTGGGACCTTCCTTCAGGCCCTCGGCGTGCATCAGGCCGGAGATCTGGTTGGTCTCGCAGCCCAGGCCGAGCACCACGACAGCGGCCATGTTGGGATGGCGCGTGTAGCCGGCGAGCGTGCGGCGCAGCACGTCCATCTCCAGGCCCGACGCAGCCATGCCGCAACCGCCGCCATGCGTGAGCGGCACGACGCCGTCGATGTTGGGATAGGCCTCGAGCACCGGCGCCAGCTTGGCCGCGATCATGCGGCTGGTGGCGGCCGAGCAGTTCACCGTGGTGACGATGCCGATGTAGTTGCGCGTCGCGGCGCGGCCGTCGGCGCGGCGATAGCCCTGGAAGGTCGCGGGATGGGCGACGTAGTCGGTCGGCCGCGCGTCGGCGCAGAAGGCGTAGTCGCGCTCGAAATCGCCCATCGCGCAGTTCTGCGTATGGACATGCGCGCCGACCGCGAGGTCGGCGGTCGCGAAGCCGATGATCTGGTTGTACTTGCGGATGGGCTCGCCCTGCTTCACCGCGCGCGTGAGCATCTTGTGGCCGGCCGGGATGGTCTGCGTCGCCTTGGCGCCCGGCTCGACCTCGGTGCCGGGCAGGATGTCCATGCGCGCGACGACGACGTTGTCGGCGGCGTGCAGGCGGATGGCGAGAGGCGCGGCCATGGTTTCCTCCGATTGGCGGCCGCAGCCTAGACCGAACCGGCCCGGCTCGCCTAGGCTGGCCGCATTGACGAGAGGGAGGCTCGCCCATGATCGGCTACGTGACTCTGGGAACCAACGACCTTGCCCGCGCGGCGAAGTTCTACGACGCGATCGCCGCCGAGCTGGGCGCCAAGCGCTTCATGGAGTTCGACGGCTTCATCGCCTGGTCGGGCGGCGGCCCCGGCATCGCGCTGACCAAGCCCTATGACGGCAAGGCGGCGACGGTGGGCAACGGCGTGATGGTGGCGCTGGCGGCCAAGGACAAGGCGCAGGTCGACCGCCTCTACAATCTGGCGATGTCGATGGGCGCGACCGACGAGGGCAAGCCCGGGCCGCGCGGCGAGACGTTCTACGCCGCCTATTTCCGCGACCCCGACGGCAACAAGCTCAACGCCTTCGTGATGGGCTGAGCCCAGACGACAGAACGCCGCCGGCGAGGCATCGCCGGCGGCGTTCGCTACGCTTGATCAATCGTACGTCCAGTAGCCCGGATTGTAGCGCCAGCCGGTCGGCTGCTCGCGATAGGCCGGGACCTCGCGGTACGTCGGTACCTCGCGATACGCGCGCGGGCTGGTGTCGACCCAGTGGGCGGACACCCAGACGCGCTGGCCGTTCTGATAGGTCCAGTAGCCGGGCTGCCAATAGCCCAGCGGCTTGACGTCCTCGCCGGCCGGGCGTGGAGGCACCACCTCGACGCGCACCGGCGGCGGCGAGTTGTAGTACTGCGCCTGCGCCAGCGCCGGGACCGCGAGCGCCGCAAGCGCGGTGGCCGCGACCAGGACGGGTTTCAGCATGACTGCCTCCTCAGGTGATGGGGTGCCGAGTAAACGCCCGGGGCCGACGCCGGCACCGCGCGCCGGCACACGATGGCGTGAGGCGGTGACGCGGTTTCGCCGCGTCGTGGCCAAGGTTTCGCCTCAGCACACCTTGGTGCGGCGCCACCCCGCCGCCTGGGCTTCCGCCTCGCTGCAGAACCAGCGCTCGCCGCGCGCCGGATCGATCTTCGTCGAGCCGTAGTAGCGGCAGCCCGGCGGATGGTAGATGCGCTCGCCCCTGGCGGAGACATTGCCCTTGATCAGGCAGCCGGGCGACAGCGGCGGCGTATCCTGCTGCGGCGGACGCGACGGGCGGGTCTGGGCCATGACCGCCGGCACGCCCGACGCCAGGAGCGCGAGCAGGAGCGCCAGTATCCGGCCCGATATCATCGTCGCAGCATAGCGCCGTTTCCGCCCGTGCGGAGCGGGCCCCTTGTAAGCCGGCGATTCAGTGCATATACACCTGTTTGACCTGCCGGCAGGGTGCGACTAGGGTCGGCCCGCAACGCCAAGGAGATTTCCATGACCGCCTGCATCGTGGGCTGGGCCCATTCCAAATTCGGCAAGCTCGACGGCGAGACCAGCGAATCGCTGATCGTGAAGGTCGCCGGCGAGGCGATGGCGCATGCCGGCATCGAGCCGAAGGATGTCGACGTGATCTACGTCGGCAACATGAACGGCGGCTTCGTGAAGCAGGAGTTCCACTCCTCGCTGCCGCTGCAGACCCATCCCGACCTGCGCTTCAAGCCCTCGACCCGGGTCGAGAACGCCTGCGCCACCGGCTCGGCGGCGATCCACATGGGCATCAACTCGCTGGCGGCCAAGAAGGCGCGCTTCGTGCTGGTGGTCGGCGTCGAGAAGATGACCGAGCTCAATTCGGCGCAGGCCGGCGACGTGCTGATCAAGGCGTCCTATGTCGCCGAGGAGGCCGAGATCGAGGCCGGCTTCGCCGGCATCTTCGGCAAGATCACCTCGGCCTATTTCCAGCGCTACGGCGACAAGTCCGACGCGCTCGCGCGCATCGCGGTCAAGGCACACAGGAACGGCGTGAAGAACCCCTACGCGCATTTCCAGCGCGAGTTCGACTACGCCTTCTGCCGCAATCCCTCGGACAAGAACCCGTTCGTCGCCGGCCCGCTGAAGCGCACCGACTGCTCGCCGGTGACCGACGGCGCGGCGGCCGTGATCCTCGCCGACAGCGACACCGCGCTGGGCATGAAGCAGGCGATCGCCTTCCGCGCCGCCGAGCACGTCAACGATTTCCTGCCCATGAGCAAGCGCGACATCATCCAGTTCGAGGGGCCGACGCTCGCCTGGCAGCGCGCGCTGGCCTCGGCGCGGCTCGACCTGCTGGATCTCAGCTTCGTCGAGACGCATGACTGCTTCACCTCGGCCGAGCTGATCGAGTACGAGGCGATGGGGCTCACCCCGCGCGGCCAGGGCGAGCGCGCCATCCTCGAGGGCTGGACCGAGCGCGACGGCAAGCTGCCGGTCAACGTCTCGGGCGGCCTGAAGGCCAAGGGCCATCCGGTCGGCGCCACCGGCGTGTCGATGCACGTGATGAGCTCGATGCAGCTCGCCGAAGCCGCCGGCCCGATGCAGCTCGCCGCGCCGAAGCTCGGCGCCGTGTTCAACATGGGCGGCGCCGCGGTGGCGAACTACGTCAGCATCCTCGAGCGCGTGAAATAGGCTCAGCCGGCGACCTTCAGGTAGATATCCTCGAGCGCGCGGCAGAGGCCGGCGCAGTCGCAGACCGGCGAAGCCGCGAGACGCGCGCGCATGGTGGCGCGCATCTCGCGCAGCATCGCCGGCGTCGCCGGATCGCCCGCCAGCGCCACCGCACGGTCGACGTAGCCGGCTTCGTCAGGCAGGCACCATTCGCCCAGCCCGGCGGCGACCAGCAGCGACTTGCTGGTGCGCGAGGCCCAGCGGTCGCCGTCGAAGCTCAGCACCGGCACGCCCTGCCACAGCGCCTCGGTCGTCGTCGTGCCGCCGTTGTACGGGAAGGTATCGAGCGCGATGTCGACGCGTGCATACGCGGCGAGGAAGTCGAAATGCGCGGCACGGCCTTCCATGTCGATGCGCGCATGCTCGATCCCGGCCCTGGCGAAACGCTGCAGCACCGCCGCGCGGTTCGATTCGTCCGACAGCTCGCCGTTGCGCAGGTAAAGGCGCGCGTTCGGCACGCGCTGGAGGATCGCGGCCCAGGCGGCGATCACGCCGTCGGTGATCTTGTACTGCGAGCCCAGGCAGCCGAAGGTGACGTGGCCGTTGGCCTGGCAGGGCGGCGGCGCGACATCGGGCACCGGATACGCCACCTCGAAGGCGAGATAGCTGCCCGGCACGCGCCAGACGCGCTCGCTGTAGTGCCGCTCCTCGCGGCGCGCGATCACCTGCTCGTCGCCGACGATGTGGCCGTAACCCGGCATCCCCGACGTGGCGAACATGTTGAACCAGCCGATGATCGCCGGCGCCGGCCGGCGCAGGTAAAGGCCCAGCCGGCCCGGCACGCTGAAGCCGTTGAGATCGACCAGCACGTCGACGCCGATGCGGCGGATGTAGTCGGCGAGCTCCGCCGTGCCGGCGTTGCGGATGCGGTGCACGACGTCGCTATCGTGGTCGCGGTAGCCGACGTCGGCCGAGGGCAGGCCGCCATCGCAGAACAGGTGCAACTCGAAGGCCGCGCGGTCGTGCCGGTTGATCACGCCGTAGACCGGCTTCATCCAGTTCGCCGCGGCGAAGAACGAGGAGACGTAGCCGACTTTCAGCTTCTCGCCGGATGACCGTCGACGCCGCGCCGCGGCGGGCACCGCCTTGATCGTCGCCGCCTCGGCGCGGGCCCAGTCGCGGCGGGCGCGCAGCACGGCGGCGTTGTCGGCGCGCGGATCGCCCGGGATCGCCACGGCCTTGTTCATCCGCGCCATGACGCCATGCGCGCGATCGGGCGCGTCCTCGATGCGCGTGTACTGATCGATCGCCGCCTCGACGTCGCCCAGCGCGAACATCGCGCGACCCAGGGCAAGACGGACCGGCGCGGCGGTCGCACCGCATTCGACGGCGCGCATCAACGCAGCGACGGCGTCGCCCTGCGCGCCCAGCGACTGTGCGGCCGATCCCAGCCCGTACCAGCCCTCGGCCGACTCCGGGTTGGCCTTCAGCGCCTCGCGATAGAGCGCGACGGCCTCTTGCAGCCGACCCGCCTCATGCGCGCGATCGGCATCGGCGACATTCACGCTCATGAGCGGCCGTTGCGCCGCGCCGCCTTGCGGCGCGCGGCGAGGCCGGCGATCACGCAGTCGATCAGGAAATGCACCATCTCCGGCGCCGGCACCGCGTCGAGCCGGCCGATGCGGCCATCGCCCTCGACCAGGGTCACCACGCCATGCAGCGCGCCCCAGGTCGACAGCGCCGCGACGCGCCGCTCCTCCTCGCTGGCGCCGGGATCGAGCGGCTTGAGCGCGTCCTGCACCAGCGCCAGCGGCCGCTCGAGCGTCGCGCGATACCACGCCTCGCGCGTCGCCGACGCCTTGGGCAGCGGCTCGAACGCCGCCGCCCACAGCCGGCGGTTCCTGGTGACGAAGGCGATATAGGCATCCGCCATGGCGTGCAGCTGGCGCACCGGATCGCTCTCGTGCACCGCCGACAGCGCCGTCGCCAGC
>CAYNOF010000561.1:0-3375 GCA_964398335.1 uncultured Rhizobiaceae bacterium | reverse complement strand
AGATGTTGGTGCCGTCGAGATTGAAGGAATAGCCCTTCGGCACGACCAGGCCGACCACCGGCTTGGAGCAGCCCAGCCGCTCGAGCTTCTCCATCAGCTGCGGCAGCGCGCTTTCCGACGAGGAGGTGCCCAGCACGATGAGCAGCTCGTCCTTGATGTAGCGGATGAAGCGGAAGATCGAGAAGCCGGCCACGCGCGCGATCAGCCCCAGCACGACGAAGATGAACAGCGCGGCCGTGACGTAGAAGGTCGCGATCAGGCCGAAAAGATTGGTCAGCGCCGACGGCCCGTAGCGGCCGATCGTATAGGCCATCGCACCGAAAGCGCCGATGGGCGCCGCCTTCATGACGATGGCGATCACGCCGAAGATCGCGTGGGCGGCGTCGTCGATGAAGGTGCGCACCGGCGCCCCGCGATCGCCCAGCGCCATCAGGGCGAAGCCGAACAGGATGGAGAACAGCAGCACCTGCAGGATGTCGCCCTTGGCGAAGGCGCCGACGATGCTGTCGGGGATGATGTTGAGGACGAAGTCGACGGACTTCATCTCGCCGGCCTGCTTGACGTAGCCCTGCACCGCGCCTGCATTGGCGCCAGCCGAGCCGAGGCCCACGCCCGGCTTCACGATGTTGCCGATCGCCAGCCCGATGAACAGCGCGAAGGTCGATACGACCTCGAAATAGAGCAGCGCCTTCACGCCGATGCGACCGACGCTCCTGGCGTCCTTGATGTGGGCGATGCCGGATACCACGGTGCAGAAGATGATGGGCGCGATCACCATCTTGATCAGCTTGATGAAGCCGTCGCCCATCGCCTTGATCCAGTCGTTCCGGGCGAACTCCGGGAACAGCCAGCCGACCACCCCGCCCAGCACGATCGCCGCCAGCACCTGGACGTAGAGGACCTTGTAGAACGGCTTCGCAGGCGCCGGCTTGGCCGCGGCTGTGCTCGACATGGTTTCCACCCTGGGACCCATCGTTGGTTGGCCGGAAGTCTACGCCCCTCACGGGTCAGCGAACCTGACTTCCCAGCCTTGCGGCGACGACATGCCAAATCGCTGCTATGATGATCGTCAGGGAACCAGGAGACGGGCCGATGAAGTACAATAGGATTTCAGCCGACTGCCATCTCGACATGCCCTGGATGCCGCCGGAGCTCTTCGTCAGCGAGGCACCGCGCGAGCTGAAGGATCGCATGCCGTTCGTCACCGACACGCCCGAGGGCCCCAAGTGGGTCACCAAGTCGGGCTCCAGCTTCGGCTTCAAGAATGGCGTCGGGCCGAGCGGCGCGAAGTTCGTTCCGGGCAAGCACCACCGCGTCGACATCATGGCCGAGACCGGCCTGTACGCCGACGGCGCCAAGGACATCCGCCGCGTCTCCGACCCGCACCTGCGCATCAAGGACCTCGACCGCGACCACGTCGACGCCGAGGTGATCTACGGCATCCTCGGCGCCGCCAGCCGCCTCAACGACCACGAGGCGGCCAACGAGATGATGCGCATCTACAACAACTGGCTGAAGAGCTTCTGCAGCTACTATCCCGACCGCCATATCGGTCTCGCCTGCCTGCCCTACGGCAACATCGAGGAGGCAGTGAAGGAGATCCATCGCGCCGCCAAGCTCGGCCTGCGCGGGCTTGAGCTGTCGTGCTCCTGGGATATGGAGCCGATGTGGCACCCGATGTGGGATCCGCTGTGGCAGGCGGTCAACGAGGTCGACCTGCCGCTGCACTTCCACACCTTCCCCACCCTGCCGCCCAACACCATAGAAAAGCATGGTGGCCAGGTCGGCCGGCGCGTGTTCTTCACCGTGGTGTCCGGCTTCCAGATGAACCTGGTGAACATCCTGGCGGCGATGATGTCGGCCAACGTGTTCGAGCGCTATCCCAACCTGCGCGTCGCCTTCGGCGAGAGCGGTTGCGGCTGGGTGCCTTACGCGCTCGACCGCATGGACTACGAGTGGGAAGACCGCTTCATGGATCTGGGCCTGAAGATGAAGCCCAGCGACTACTGGAAGCGCCAGTGCAAGGCGACCTTCCAGTTCGACCGCGTCGGCCTGAAGATCATCGAGGACATGGGCGCCGAGACCCTGATGTGGGGCTCCGACTACCCGCACGGCGACGGCGTGTGGCCGCAATCCGACAAGTACATCGAGGAACAGTTCGCGCATCTGCCGGCGGCGATCACCAAGCAGATCACCTGCGACAACGCCGCGAAGTTCTACCGGCTGGTGAACTGATCCGGGCAGGCGCGGGCCGGAGCGACGATGGCATCGTCACGCCGGTCCCGCGCCGCCCGACTTGCGCGTGCCGCCACGGCGCCGCGCGCGGTCGACCGGCTTCCGGCCGCGGCCGAGCTCAAGCCCGCCACCCTCCTCTCCCTGCAAGCCTTCGACGCCGCGATACGGCTCGGCAGCTTCAAGGCTGCCGCCGCGGCTTTGCGGCTCACGCCCTCGGCGATCAGCCACCGCATCGGCAATCTCGAACGCGCCTTGGGCAAGGGCCTGTTCACCCGCTCGCATCGCGCCATCGAGGCCACCGCCGAAGGCAAGGCGCTGGCGATCGCCACCGGCCGCGCCTTCGCCGAGCTGTCGCGCTCCGCCACGCCGGCCGAGGGCAAGGGCTCGCGCCGCCGCCTGCGGCTCTCGGTGCTGCCCTTCTTCGCCTCGGACTGGCTGATCCCGCGCATCGGCCGCTTCATGGCGGCGCATCCCGACATCGAGCTGGTGATCGAGACCTCGAGCCGGCATGCCGACCTCGACGTCGAGGCCTTCGATGCGGGTATCCGCGTCGGCGACGGCGGCTGGCCCGACCTCGCGGCGACGCCGCTGATGGAGTTGCGCGCCGTGCCTGTCGCGACGGCGGCGCTGCGGCGCACGGCGAAGCTGCGCAAGCCCGCCGACCTCGCCGGCGTCCCCCTCATTCACGTCACCACCTTCCCGCTCGCCTGGCCGATCTGGCTGGAAGGCGCGGGCATTGCCGGCCTGGAGGCGCGGCAGGTCGTGTGGGTGGACAGCTTCGGCGCGGCGATGCAGCTCGCCGAGCAGAACGCCGGCGTGGCGCTGGGCCTGGAGCCGCTGTTCAGCGCGCGCGAACGCGCCGGCAGCCACCTCAAGCGCCTGTTCGAGCAGAGCCAGCCCACCGGCGGCTACTGGCTGGTACATCGCCGCAGCGACAACAACCATCCGGCGCTGCGCGTGTTCAAGCGCTGGCTGATCAGCGAGACCGCGAAAAACAGGTGAATAGCATTCACCTGTCGGTCACGTGATTTCGTTTGCCGCAAGACGCCGGCCGTCGCGATCATGCGCGTCATGAGCGACAATGCGACCGTCACCTACGAGATCCGCGGCCCCATCGCGATCGTCACCATCGATCGCTTC
>CAYNOF010000560.1:0-1108 GCA_964398335.1 uncultured Rhizobiaceae bacterium | reverse complement strand
CGCAGACCGCCGCGCACCGCGCGCGTCTGGGGCTTCCAGCTCTTGACGTCCGGGGCCGCCTTCTTGCGCTGGATCGTGCCGTCCATTGTCCTTCTCCTCCGCGAGCTCCCACGCGCAACAAAAAGCCCCCGACCGGGAAGGACGGGGGCTTTTTTGTCAGCGCTCCGACCTTTTAGCGAGGTTTAACGTGGCCGCAAGCCGGTCGGCTCAAATCCCACGGTGCCGATGTGCTATACCGCATGGCGCCGCCGGTCAAGCGCGATTATATTTGAAGGCGAGGACGCCATGCCGGACACCTATATCCATAAGGCCGACGCCGAGCTTACCAAGCTCGTTGAGCGCGCGCGCGCCGGCGATAATGTGATCGTCACGACAGCCGACGACCATCAAGTGCGGCTAGTGCCGGTCGAAGCCACGCCAGCACCGGCAGAGACAAAGGAGCCGCGCAAGGCCGGGCTTCTGCGCGGCAAGCTCTGGATGGCGGACGACTGGGACTCACCAGAAACCAACGCCGAGATCGAGCGTCTGTTCTACGAAGGCGACAAGCACCCGCCCGACAAGACGTGAGACTTCTGCTCGATACGAATGCCCTGCTCTGGTTCGTGCGGGAGCCGGACACGTTGCGCCGTTCAGCATACGACGCGATCGTCGACCCGGCGAACGATGTTCGAGTCAGCATGGCATCGATCTGGGAGGCGGCAATAAAGGCGGGTACCGGGAAACTGGTTCTGCCCGGCGATTTTATCGGCTCGATCGAGGCGTCGGGCCTGACGCTCCTCGACATCACCGCCCGTCATGCCCTGAAGGTCATTGACCTGCCCCGACACCATCGCGATCCATTCGATCGGCTTTTGATCGCCCAGACCATGATCGAAGAGCTCACACTGGTAACACGAGACGCGACGTTGCCGCTGTATGGCGTACCGATCCTGAGCGCGTGACATCGAAAGGAAGACAACGGTGAGCTTCGAGACGATCGACTACGCGGTGCGCGACAAGGTGGCGGAGATCACCATGAAGCGGGCGCCGGTCAACGCCATCAACAACGCGCTGATCGACGACCTGCTCGCGGCCTATGCCAAGGCGCGCGACGACGAGGGCGTGCGGG
>CAYNOF010000559.1:0-9226 GCA_964398335.1 uncultured Rhizobiaceae bacterium | reverse complement strand
CGGCCGCACCACGGCCGGTTCGGCGGCGCTCATGCCCGGCTCTCCATCAGGTGCAGGTAGTGCTGCCAGAAGGCGCGGTTGGTGACCTCGTCGCTGACATGGCCGACGCGCCTTCCGTCCGGCTCGCGCTGCTCGCGCGAGCGGCCGCGGCTGAGGTCGATCCAGCCACGGCCGGCATCGCCGTTGTCTGCCGGCGGCCGCAAGCCGGCGAAGCCCAGCTGCATGCGCTCGGCGATGATCGCGTCGTCGGGCACGATGAAGCTCGCCGGCCCGAGCCCGGCCTCGGACTGGCGCACCAGGCGGCGGTTGAGCGCCGGATCGACGCCCTCGAGCTGCAGCGCGGTATGCACGTGCAGCACCGCGCCGACATCGACCGGATCGACACGCGCGACATTGCCTTCGCCGAGGAACAGGTTGGGAAAGATGAAGCCGTGCGGCGGGCCATCCCACAGCAGGCGATCGGCGCGCTCCTTGCCGTGCTTCGCCGCCAGCGCCGCGCAATAGGACGCGACCTTGTCGCGCGTCGTGCCGAGCCAGGCGAGTTCGCGGCGGTAGCTCGGCCTCAGATCAAGCTCGCTGACGCCGCCGCCATGATCGATGGCGCGCGAGATGTTCTTCGATTCGCCGCCGATCACCGTCTCGTCGTAGTAGTTGTCGGGCACGGCACGCAGCATCGAGGCGTGCACGAAATCGAGGTGATAGCCGTCGCTGTCGCTCTCCGGCCACATCTTCCAGTTCGACTCGATGCGATGGCCGATCCAGCCGGCGCCGAAGTGGATGGAGCCGGTGGGCGACAGATCGCACAGCCGGTCGATCAGCTCGCGGCCGCCGGCGCCCAGGTGATCGGCCAGCGGCCCGGCATCGCCCGACATGTTGGCGAAGATGAAGCCGCGATGGCTGCCGACCTGGCCGGCGCGATCGAGTGGCATGTCGGCGCGGTCGCGGTCGAAGCCGGCCTTGTGCGACACCGCGCGCAGGCTGCCGTCGAGCCCGAAGGTCCAGCCGTGGTAGATGCACTGGAAGCGGCTGTCATGGCCGCGCTCGCGCCAGCACAGCCGGTTGCCGCGATGCGCGCAGCGATTGGCCAGCACGCGGACCTCGCCCTCGCGGTCGCGCACAAGGATCACCGATTCCAGGCCGATCGAACGGGTCACCCAATCGCCCGGCGTGGCGATCTCCGAGTCGTGGCCGAGAAAGACCCAGCCGCGGCGGAAGATGCGATCCATCTCGTCGGCGAAGACTTGCGGGTCGGTGTACAGGCTGCCGTGCACCCGATCGTCGCGCACCAGGGTGGCATATTGCCCGGTCATGGCATGTCCTCCCACGCCTTTGCCGGTATTCAAGCGCCCGGCCGCCTTCCGGGCAACCATCCCGATTGGCGGGCAAAGGCAACCTCTGCGATGGTGACGCCGCATGGACGCCGCCGAACGCGACAGAATCTCCGCCCGCTATCTGCGTTTTGCCGAGGACGAGGCACGCGGCCGTTCGCCGCGCTACGAAGCCTTCGCGCGCGGCGTCGCCGGCGATGCCCGGGCGCTCGACTTCCTGGCGACGCTGCCGGACGTGAAGCGCCAGCCCAACCTCCTGCTGGCGGCGGTGCGCCACCTGTTCGGCGTGCAACAGGACGGCACGGATTTCCGCGCCACGCTGCTTGCCAACGCCGATGCCATCCGCAGGCTGATGCTGGCACGTTCGACCCAGACCAACGAACCGGCGCGCTGCGCCGTGCTGCTGCCGATCCTGTCGCGGCTGCCGCAACCCATCGCGCTGATCGAGGTCGGCACCTCGGCAGGCCTCTGCCTGCTGCCGGATTTCTACGGTTACGACTACGGCCGTCGCGCCCTGGCGCCGCGCCCGCTGTCGGTCGAGGCACCGATGTTTCCGTGCGCGGCGAGCGCCGATACGCCGTTGCCCGAGGCCTTGCCCTTCATCATCTGGCGCGCCGGGCTCGATCTCAACCCGATCGACGCGGCGGATCGCGCGCAGACGGCGTGGCTGGAGACGCTGGTCTGGCCCGAGCAGACCGAGCGTCTCGCGCGCCTGCGCGGTGCCCTGAAGATCGCCGCGCTGCAAAAGCCGCGCATCGACCAAGGCGACCTGCTGGGTGACGACCTTGCACGTCTGTGCGATCTCGCGCCGAAGAGCGCCACGCTGGTGGTCTTCCACACCGCCGTGCTGGGCTACGTCGCGGATCGCGCCATGCGGCAGCGCTTTGCCTCCACGGTGCGCGCGCTGTGCCCGTGCTGGATCTCGAATGAATCGCCGCGTGTCTTTCCCGAGCACGCCGCCGGCGCCGGTGACGCGCCGGGCGCCGACAATTTCCTGATGGCCGTCAACGGCGCACCGGTGGCCTGGACCCATCCGCACGGCGCCTCGCTGCGATGGATCGCCGATCCGGTGCTCTGACATCGGACATCGGCGTGGTTGCCCACGCCATGCCATGATGCGTACACAGTCTGGCGCCCAGGCAGGAGGAATGGATGACGAAGTTCGCGAGTCTGTCGGCGGCTGCCGGCCTCATCCTGTTGACGCTCGGCGCCTGTACCCCGCAGCAGACGGCCACCGCGCCGCCGCCGGCCACGGTATGCACCGGGCAGCGGCCGCAGGTCTGCACGCGCGAATACCGGCCGGTCTGCGGCACCGACGTGCGCGGCGCTTCGCGCACCTATGGCAATGCCTGCGAGGCCTGCGCCGACAAGCAGGTAGTGAGTCACCGGCTGGGCGCCTGCTAGGGGAGGGCGGCGTGGCCCCGATCGATCGCCGCAGCTTCGTCGCGGCCGCCGGCGCGCTGATGCTGGCGCCGGCGGCGCGTGCACAGGACGCCTGGGCCACCTGGCTGCAGGGCGTCAAGCGCGAGGCCGTGGGCAAGGGCGTGCCGACCGATGTGATCGACCGCGCCTTCTTCGGCCTCAAGCCGATCGAGCGTGTGCTCGAGCTCGATCGCCAGCAGCCCGAGTTCAAGCTGACCTGGAGCGACTATCTCGGCCGCGTCGTCACCGAGGAGCGCGTGCGGCGCGGCCGCGAGCTCTATCGCGAGAACGCGCAGTTGCTGATGCGCACGACCGGCCCCTACGGCGTGCCGGCCGAAATCGTCGTCGCGCTGTGGGCGGTGGAGAGCAACTACGGCACGCGCATGGGCGACTTCAACGTCATCGGCGCGCTGGCCACGCTCGCCTACCACGGCCGCCGACCGCAGTATTTCCGCGCCGAGCTGATCGCCGCGCTGCGCGTGCTGGCCGGCGGCCACGTGAGCTTCGACAAGATGGTCGGCTCGTGGGCCGGCGCGATGGGGCAATGCCAGTTCATGCCCTCGAGCTTCCTGGCGCTGGCGGTCGATGGCGACGGCGACGGCAAGCGCGACATCTGGGGCAGCCGCGCCGACGTCTTCGCCTCGGCCGCCAATTTCCTGCGCAAGGCGGGCTGGCGGGCCGGCCTGCGCTGGGGCGAGGAACTGCAGGTCGGCGAGACCTTGGCCGGCAAGGGCGACCGCATCGTCACGCCGGAGGGCGCCAACGGGCGACGCTACGCCACGACGGCCAACTTCCGCGCCATCCGCGGCTGGAACCCGGCGGATTTCTTCGCACTCTCGGTGGGCATTCTGTCCGACCGTATCGCCGCGCCGCGATGATGTTGCGTCCGGGCACTCTGTGGTATTATTGCCACACCCTCTGAAACGCCGACAACATCAACCAATGACTCTTCCACCTCTTGCGCTGCTGCGCGCGGCCGGTGCCCTTGTGTCGATCCTGCTGGTGGCGGCCTGCGGCTCGACCGGTCCCGGCGGCGCCGACGGGCGCAGCAGCTACAAGGTCGGCGGCAGCTACGTGGTCGGCGGCCGGGTCTACACGCCGGAGGAGAACTACCGCTACAGCGAGTCGGGCATGGCCTCGTGGTACGGACCGGGTTTCCATGGCAAGCGCACCGCCAATGGCGAGGCCTATGACCAGCACGCCATGACCGCGGCGCACCGCACGCTGCCGATGCCGTCGGTGGTGCGCGTCACCAACCTCAGCAACGGCAGCACCGCGATCGTGCGCGTCAACGACCGCGGGCCCTTCGCGCAGGACAGGATCATCGACCTCTCGCGCGCCGCCGCCGAGAAGCTCGACATGGTTCGCGCGGGCACGGCGAGCGTGCGCGTCGAGATCCTGCCGGAGGAAAGCAAGCGGCTGAAGGAAATCGCGCTGAACGGCGGCAGCGTCTCCGAGCAGGTCGCGGCGATGCGCGGCGCGGCGCCATCGGCGCCACCGCGCACCATGGTTGCCGCTGCCCCGCCGCCGCCGCCGCCGCCACCGCCCGCCGCACGTGCGGCGCCCGCGCCGGTGCCGGTGGCGTCGCCCTCGATCACCACGATCGCCGCAGGCTCGCCAGCCGCCGCGTCGGGCTACTTCGTGCAGGCCGGTGCCTTCAGCACGCGCGACAGCGCCGAGCGCGTGCGCGCGACCCTGGCGCATTTCGGCGACAGCAGCATCAGCCAGACCAGCTTCGGGCCGACCAGCCTCTATCGCGTGCGGCTGGGACCTTTCGGCAGCGCCGACGCCGCGCAGACGACGATGGGCCGCGTGCAGCAGGCCGGCTATCGCGACGCGCGCGTCGTCAACGAGTAGTCCACGGGGAGGCGGGGATGCCCTCTTTGTCGCGTTACACCTTGAGCGCCGTAGCGCTTGCGTTTGCCGGATCGCTGGCATTCGCCGTGGCCTCGGCGCAGCAGGCCAAGCCCGCCAAGCCGCCGCATACCAGGCCGGCGAAGCCGCCGCAGGCCGGCGCCCCCAATCGTCCGCAGCCGCCGAATTACGACGCGTTGCCGCCCTCGCAGATCGGCATCGGCACCCTGGCCAGGACCGCCTACCTGATCGACGCCGTCACCGACACGGTGCTGCTGTTCAAGGACGCCGACCAGCGCACGCCGCCCTCGTCGATGGCCAAGATGATGACGGTCTACATCGTCTTCGAGGAGCTCAAGGCCGGCCGCCTGAAGCTCGACACCAGGTTCCGCGTCAGCGAGCGGGCGCGTTCGATGGGCGGCTCGCGCATGTTCGTCGAGCTGGGCTCGGAGATCGCCGTCGAGGACCTGATCAAGGGCATCATCACGCTCTCGGGCAACGACGCCTGCGTGGTGATCGCCGAGGGCCTGAGCGGCACCGAGGACAATTTCGCCGCGCGCATGACCAAGAAGGCGCGCGACCTCGGCATGGCCAATACCGTGTTCCGCAACGCCAGCGGCTGGCCGGCCGAGGGCCAGTACACGACCATGCGCGACCTCGGGGTCCTGGTGCAGCACACCATCAACGACTTCCCCGAATACTATAAGTACTACTCGCTCACCGAGTTCACCTGGAACAACATCCGCCAGGAGAACCGCAATCGCCTGCTCGGCATGACGCCGGGCACGGATGGGCTGAAGACCGGCCATACCGAAGAGGGCGGCTTCGGCCTCGCTTCATCGACCATCCGCGATGGCCGCCGCATCATCCTGATCGTCAACGGGCTGAGCGAGATGCGCCAGCGCGCCTCCGAATCGGCGCGGCTCACCGAATGGGCGTTCCGCGAGTACACCAACAAGGTCGCCTTCCGCGCCGGCGACAAGGTGCTCGACGCCGATGTCTGGCTCGGCGACCAGCGCACCGTGCCCCTGGTGACGCAGCGCGCCATCGCCGCCACCGTGCCGGTGGGCCAGGACGCCAATGTGCGCGTCACCGTGCAGTACGATGGGCCGATCCGCGCGCCGATCCGCAAGGGCGACCAGATCGGCAAGGCGATGGTCTCCGCCGCGCCCGGTGCGCGCGCCGTCGAGGTCCCGCTGTTCGCCGGCGCCGACGTGCCGCGCCTGGGTGCCTTCGGCCGCGCCGTGGGCGTGATCAAGCATTACCTGTTCGGCTGGATGGCGTGAGTCCGCGCGGCCGGTTCATCACGCTCGAAGGCGGCGAGGGCGCGGGCAAGTCGACGCAGATCGGCCTGCTCGCGGCGTTCCTGCGCGGCCAGGGCAGGGAGGTCGTCACCAGCCGCGAGCCCGGCGGCTCGCCCGGCGCGGAGATGATCCGCAAGCTGCTGGTCGAGGGGGCGGCCGATGCCTGGGACGGGCCGACCGAGGCGCTGCTGATGTTCGCCGCGCGTCGCGACCACCTGGTGCGCACGGTATGGCCGGCGCTGGAGCGCGGCGCCTGGGTGATCTCCGACCGCTTCGCCGATTCGACGCGCGCCTATCAGGGCCACGGCCATGGCCTTCCCATGGACCGCATCGAGGCGCTGTACCGGGTGGCCGTCGGCGACTTCACGCCCGACCTCACGCTGATCCTCGACCTGCCCGTCGAGGTCGGCCTCGCGCGCGCCGCCCGGCGTCGCGGCGCGGAGACGCGTTTCGAGGGCCTGGGCGCCGGCTTCCATGAACGCGTGCGCGCGGGCTTCCGCGCCATTGCCGAGGCCGATCCGAAGCGCTGCGTCCTGATCGATGCCAGCGGCGACGTCGATGCCGTGCACCGCACGATCGTGCGCGTGGCGCGCGAGCGGATGGAGCTGGTCTGATGGCGCGCAGGCCCGAGAAGGTCGACGATGCGCTGCCGTGGCCGGCGCCGCGCACGAACACGAAGCTGGTGGGCCATGACGAGGCCGAGCGCGCGCTGCTCGACTCGTTCAACTCCGGCAAGCTGCCGCACGCCTGGCTGATCTCCGGCCCGCGCGGCATCGGCAAGGCGACGCTGGCGCACCGCTTCGCCCGCTTCCTGCTGGCCGGCGATCACGGCGGCGGGTTGTTCGGCGCGCCGTCGTCGCTGGATGTCGATCTCGAAAGCCCGCCGGTGAAGCGTCTCATGTCGGGCGGCCACGCCGACATGCGCAGCATCGAGATCGGCATCAACGAGCGCACCGGCCGGCGGCGCACCGAGATCATCGTCGACGACGTGCGCGACCTCGGCTCCATCATGCGCCTGACGCCGGCGGAAGGCGGCTACCGCATCGCCGTGATCGACGCGGCCGACGAGATGAACCGCAACGCGATGAACGCGGTGCTGAAGCTGCTCGAGGAGCCGCCGCCGCGCGCCGTGCTGCTGCTGGTGGCGCATGCGCCGGGCAGCCTGCTGCCCACCATCCGCTCGCGTTGCCGGCGGCTGGCGCTGAAGGCCCTGCCCGAGGACATCGCGGTCGAGCTGATGGGCCACTACATGCCCGAGCTCCCGGCGGCGGAGCGCGCGGCGCTGGTGCGGCTCACCGAGGGCAGCATCGGCCGCGCGCTGGAGTTCGCACGGGCCGGCGGGCTGGCACTCTACGGCGATCTCTTCGGCCTGCTCGCGGGGTTGCCGAAGCTGGATGCCAACGCCCTGCACGCCTTCGCCGAGCGCGTGGCGCGGCGTGGCGACGATGGCGAGCGCGACTTCCGCACGGTCGCCTTCCTGCTCGACTGGTGGCTGAAATCGCTGCTGCGCCAGGGGGCTACGGGCGAGGCGGCGCCCGACCTGGTGGCCAACGAAGGCGCGCTGCGTCTGCGTTTGTTGCAGGGCGCCGGCCTTGATCGCTGGATGCAGGTATGGGAGAAGGTCGCGCACCTGTTCGCCCGCGAAGATGCGGTGAATCTCGACCGTAAGCAGGTCGTTCTCGGCAGCCTGTTCGCCTTCCAGTCGGCGATCCGCTGATCGCGCGCCGGACAGGCGAAAGCAGGCGGAGCATGAGCGACAATACGTTCTACATCACGACGCCCATCTATTACGTGAACGACGTGCCGCACATCGGCCACGCGTACACGACTCTTGCGTGCGATGTGATGGCCCGCTTCATGCGCCTCGACGGCAAGGACGTCCGCTTCCTCACCGGCACCGACGAGCATGGCCAGAAGGTCGAGCAGGCGGCGGCCGCTGCCGGCATGGAACCCAAGGCGTTCACCGACAAGGTGAGCCAGTCCTTCCGCGACCTGATTCCGGCGATGGGCTACAGCCCCGACGACTTCATCCGCACGACCGAGCCGCGCCACTATGCGAGCTGCCAGGCGCTGTGGAACAAGGTGCTGGCGGCGGGCGACATCTATCTCGGTAAGTATGCCGGCTGGTACTCGGTGCGCGACGAGGCGTTCTACGCCGAGAGCGAAACCGAGGTCGGACCGGACAACAAGCGTCGTGCGACCGCGAGCGGCGCCGAGGTCGCGTGGGTCGAGGAGCCGAGCTACTTCTTCCGGCTGTCGGCCTGGCAGGATCGGCTGCTGAAGTTCTACGAGGAGCACCCGCGCTTCATCGCGCCGCAGAGCCGGCGCAACGAGGTGATCAGCTTCGTCAAGGGCGGCCTGCAGGACCTCTCGGTGTCGCGCACCACGTTCAAGTGGGGCGTACCGGTGCCGAACGATCCGCAGCACATCATGTACGTGTGGTTCGACGCGCTGACCAACTACATCACGGAGTGCGGCTTCCCCGACACCAGTTCGCCGAGCTGGAAGTACTGGCCGGCCGACCTGCACATGGTGGGCAAGGACATCGTGCGCTTCCACACGGTGTACTGGCCGGCCTTCCTGATGTCGGCCGGCGTCGCGCCGCCCAAGCGCGTCTTCGCCCATGGCTGGTGGACCAACGAAGGCCAGAAGATGTCGAAGTCGCTGGGCAATGCGATCTACACGCAAGCCCTGGCGAAGGAGTTCGGCCTCGACCAGACGCGCTATTTCCTGCTGCGCGAGATCCCGTTCGGCAACGACGGCGACTTCCGCCGCGCCGCGATGATTCAGCGGATGGACTCGGACCTCGCCAACGCCTACGGCAACCTGTGCCAGCGCGTGCTGTCGATCATCGCCAAGAACTGCGGCGGCGCGGTCCCTGCCAAGGGCCCGGCGACCGATGCCGACAAGGCGCTGCTCGACAAGGCTCGGGACGCGATCCATGTCGTTCGCGGCAAGCTCAACGACCAGGCCTTCAGCGAGGCGCTGGCGGCGATCTGGGATGTGATCGGCGACGCCAACCGCTACGTCGACTCGCAGGCGCCGTGGGCCTTGGCGAAAACCGATCCGGTACGGCGCGACCACGTACTGTGGGTGCTGGTCGAGACGATCCGACGCGTGACCTTGCTGACCCAGCCCTTCATGCCCGGCTCGACCGCGCGCATCCTCGATCAGCTGGCAGTGCCTGAGGACAGCCGCAGTTTCGCCGCCTTCGACCGCGAGATGGTGAGCGGAACCGCGCTGCCGGCGCCGCAGGGCGTGTTCCCGCGCTATGTCGAAGCCGAGCCGGCCAAATAGCGTGGCCATGCTCGTCGACAG
>CAYNOF010000558.1:0-11535 GCA_964398335.1 uncultured Rhizobiaceae bacterium | reverse complement strand
AGCAGCGGATCGGTGGCCCTGGTCTCGCCGTCGGGCGCGAAGTCCGCCGACGCATTCTGCGCCGCGTCGTACGACTGCCAGCCGTCCGCCGCGCCGCCGACGACGATGCGCGAATAGTCGCCGGGCAGGGCGGCGAACTTCGCGGTGTTCTCGACGCTGGTGATCACGTGGCGCACGCGGCCGCGCGCGAAGCGGTCGGCGAGGTCGTTGTGCGTCAGCAGCGTGGTGGCCGGGACGATCACGGCGCCGAGCTTCATCGCCGCCAGCATGCACTCCCACAGCGGCGCGATGTTGCCCAGCATCAGCAGGATGCGATCGCCGCGCTTCACGCCCCGGGCGCGCAGGAAGGTGGCGACGCGGTTGGAGCGCTGCGACAGCTCGGCGAAGGAGAGCTTCGTCTCCGAGCCCGCCTCGTCGACGATCCACAGCGCCGGCCGATCGTTGCCGCGTGCCAGGGCGTCGAAATGGTCGAGCGCCCAGTTGAAGCGATCGAGCCGTGGCCAGCGGAAATCGCGATAGGCCGACTCGTAGTCCGTCCGGCGCTCGAGCAGAAAGTCACGCGCTGCGAGAAAGGCCGCTTGCGACATTACGCATCCCTCCGTTGCGCGCAGGTATAGCATCCCAATGATGCTATGCTTCGGCACAAATTCGGGAGCGAACGCCATGGCCCTGATCAATTTCTGCACCTGCGCGATGATGCCGGAAACCGGCTCGGGCTCGGGTGCGGCGACGAAGCCCCGGCGGCGCGAGGTGGTGGTCAACGGCCAGCGCATCAAGACCATCGACGTGCACGCCCATTGCTGCGTGCCCAGGGCGATGGCGGTGATCAACCATCCGCTGGAAGCGCCCGGCCTGTTGATGGACGACACCAGCACGCGCATCGCGGCGATGGATGCGCAGGGCATCGACGTCGAGGTGCTGAGCATCAATCCCTACTGGTACCGCGCCGGCAAGGACGAGGCGGCCGAGCTGATCCGCATCCAGAACGAGACCCTGGTCGAGTTCTGCGCCGCCAACCCCGAGCGCTTCCACGCCTTCGCCACGGCTTCGCTGCAGCATCCCGAACTCGCCGCCGAGCAGGTCGAGCACGCGGTCAAGAAGCTGGGCTTGCGCGGCGTCGGCGTCGGCGGCTCCGTCGCCGGCGAGGAGCTCGCCAACCCGCGCTTCCATCCCTTCTGGAAGAAGTGCGAGGAACTCGGCGTGCTGGTCTTCATGCACCCGCTGGGCACGCGCGAGCTCGAGCCGAGCGGCCGGCTGGGCGGCAGCGGGCTGTTGACCAACACCATCGGCAATCCGCTGGAGACCACGATCGCGCTCTCGCACCTGATCTTCGAGGGCACGCTCGACCGCTTCCCCGGCCTGAAGATCTGCGCCGCGCATGGCGGCGGCTTCCTGCCGTCCTACGCCAACCGCTCCGACGCGGTGATCCGCACCTTCCCCAACCGCGTCGGCCCGCTGCCGAAGATGCAGCCCACGGCCTACCTTAAGAACGGCCAGCTGTTCTTCGACACCATCGTCTTCACGCCGGAGGCGCTGCGCCACCTGATCGCCGAGACCGCCGTCGGCCAGATCATGATCGGCACCGATTATCCGTTCCCGTGGACCAGCACCGAGGTCGACCTCGTGCTGTCGACGCCCGGCCTGAGCGATGCCGACCGCGTCGCCATCCTGGGCGGCACGGCGGCCAAGCTGCTCGGCATTGCGTGAGCCGCGCAGCGCTTGGCACGATATCCGCAAGGGAAGGCCGCATGACCGCCGACACCGCTCTGCCCATCATCCGCTTCGCCGGTGCCGACGACGAGAGCCTGGCGCGCCAGCTCGATGCCGCCTTCTCGCAGATCGGCTTCTGCTATTTCAGCGAGATCGGCGTCGACCAGTCCCTGGTCGATGGCGTGTTCGCGGCGTCGAAGCGTTTCCATGCCCAGCCGCGCGCGGCCAAGGACGCGATCGCCATGAACCGCTTCCATCGCGGCTACATGGCGCCCAAGACCTCGGTGATCCAGACCTCGAGCGTGGCCAGGGTGACGCGGCCCAACAATTCCGAATCCTTCATGCTGATGCACGAGGTGCCGCCCGACGATCCGCGCTACGGCCGGCCGCTCGACGGGCCCAATCTGTGGCCCGACCTGCCGGGCTTCCGCGCGGCGGTGGAGGCCTATGAACGCGCGATGCACGGCTTCTGCCTGCGCCTGCTGCGGCCGCTGGCCCTGGCGCTCGACCTGCCGCGCGACTGGTTCGCGCCGCATTTCGTCAACCCCACGACCTTCCTGCGCCTGCTGCACTATCCGCCGCACGACACGGCGGCGCCGGAGGAGAGCTTCGGCTCGGCGCCGCACACCGATTACGGCTTCATCACCATCCTGTGCCAGGACATGCAGGGCGGGCTGGAGGTGCGCCGGCGTGACGGCACCTGGCTGGCCGCGCCGCCGATCCCGGGCACCTGGGTGGTCAACGTCGCCGACATGCTGGCGCGCTGGACCAACGGCCGCTGGCTCTCGACGCCGCATCGCGTGACCAACCTCTCGGGCGGCGACCGCTATTCCTGCCCGTACTTCTTCGACATGGCGATGGACAGCATCGTCGAGGTGCTGCCGAGCTGCGCCGCGCGGCAGACGCCGCCGGCGCCGGTGCGCTACGGCGACTACCTGATCGAGCGCCTCGACAAGAACTACGCCTATCGCCAGCTTCCGGCCGCCTGATGGCCGACGCGCTGGAAGTCTCCCATCTCGCCTTCGCCTATGACGGCGCCGCCGCGGTGCGCGACGTGTCGCTCACGGTGCAGCCGGGCGAGATCGTGGCGCTGCTGGGCGCCAACGGCGCCGGCAAGACGACCACGGTGCGCATGATCGCCGGCGTGCTGGTGCCGCAGAAGGGCAGCATCCGTTTTGCCGGTGAGACGCTGACCGGCCAGCCCAGCCACGTCGTCGTGCGCCGCGGCATCACCCTGGTGCCCGAGGGCCGTCTCGTCTTCCCGCAGATGACGGTGCTCGAGAACCTGCAGATGGGCGCGCACGTCAAGCCGCGCGGCGCGGCCGCTGCGCTGATCGACAAGGCCTTCACGCTCTTCCCGCGCCTGAAGGAGCGGCGCGGCCAGCTCGCCGGCTCGATGAGCGGCGGCGAGCAGCAGATGCTGGCGATCGCCCGCGGCCTGATGGCCGAGCCGCGCCTGATCATCCTCGACGAGCCGTCGCTCGGCCAGGTGCCGATCGTGACCCAGGAAGTCATCAAGCTGATCGAGGCGGTGAACAGGAGCGGCATCAGCGTGCTGCTGGTCGAGCAGAACCTGCACCAGTCGCTGCGCATCGCCCATCGCGGCTACGTGCTGGAAAAGGGCAGGGTCGCCCTTTCCGGTACGGGCGCGGAGCTCCTCGGCGACAGCTACGTCCAACGCGCCTTCCTGGGCCGGTAACCTCCCCGTCGTCCTGAGCGACTCCGCTGCCGCTTCGGCTACTTCTTGAGAGCGGCTGCAAAGAGCTTGGCCGCCTCCGCTTTCGCCTCTGCGTCGACCTTGGCGTCATACCTGAGCGGCAGGTTGAACTTCTGGCCGAGCGCGGTGGCCTCCGGATTGGTGAAGGCGTGCATCGCGCCGGGATACTCGACGATCCGGTAGTCGGCCTTCGCGGCATCCAGGTCCTTCTTGAGCGTGTCGTACTGCTCGCGCTTCACGAAGGGGTCGTCGGCGCCGTTGAGGATGAGGATCTTCGCCTTGACGGTTCCCGGCGCCGGGGCCGGGGTGTTGAGGCCAAGCGATGCGTGGAAGCCCGCGACGGCGACCAGATCGGCGCCGGCGCGCGCCATGTTCAGCACCACCGCGCCGCCGAAGCAGTAGCCGACGGCGCCGATCATCTGGGGATTGACCGAGGCGTGCTTGGCGAGCTCGGCCCGCGCCGCGTTGAAGCGCGACATCATCGCCTTGGGATCCTTCATCACCCCACCCGAGAGCGCGCCGGCGTCCTTCGGATTGTCGGCGGTCTTGGCGTCGCCGAACATGTCGGCGATGAAGACCGTGTAGCCCGCCTGCGCGTATTTCTGCGCTTCGGTGTGGACGTGCTTGGTGATGCCCCACCATTCGTGCACGAGGATGATCCCCGGCCGCTTGGTGGTGATGGCGTCGTCGTACACCACGAAGCCTTTCATGGCGGTCTGGCCGTCCGTGTAGGCAACCGGTTCCTCTTTGACCGCCGCGTTCGCACTCGTGACAATCGCCAGGGCGCAAAGCGCCGCGGCTATGATCGTTCTCATGTTGCCCTCCCGAGAAATGCCGACGGCGAGAGTGGCACGCCCTCCATATCGACGCTAGGCCGCCGCCGCGCTCAGGACGACGGGGAGTCGGGCGTCCCGAGATAGGCGGCGATGACCTTGGGGTCGGCGGCCACCGCGGCGGGCGGGCCGGTGGCGATGAGGCGGCCGGCGTCGAGCACCAGGATGCGGTCGGAGACTTCCATCACCGACGGCATGTCGTGCTCGACAAGCACGACCGTGACGCCGCTGGAACGGATGCGGCGCAGCACGTCGATCATCGCGGCGGTCTCGGTGGGATTGAGGCCGGCGCAGGGTTCGTCGGCGAGCAGCAGGTCGGCGCGGGTGGCGATGGCGCGGGCGACTTCGAGGTGGCGGAGCTGGCCGACCGTCAAGGCACTGGCCGGGCGGTCGGCGAGGTGGGCGATGCCGGCCAGGTCGAGGCCCAGTGACGTGGTGGCGGCGACGTCGCGCTCGCCCTTCTTGCCGAACAGCGCGCCGACGCGCACGTTCTCGAACACGCTGAGCTCGCGGAACGGGCGGGCGATCTGGAAGGCGCGGGCGATGCCCAGCTCGGCGATGCGGTTGGTGGGCAGGCCGGTGATCGGCCGGCCCTTGAAGGACACCTGGCCCGCGCTCGGCGGCAGGTAGCCGGTGACGAGGTTGAACAGCGTCGACTTGCCGGCGCCGTTGGGGCCGATGATGCTGGTGATCGTGTCGGGCTCGATCGCGAAGCTGACGTCGGCGATCGCCTGCAGGCCGCGGAAGCTCTTGCTCAGGCCCTCGACGGCGAGGATCGGCGCGGCGCTCATTCGGCGACCGGGCGCCGGCGGCGCTGGCGGAAATCGCCGATCAGCCCGAGCACGCCGCCGGGTGCGCTGAGCACCAGCAGCACCAGCAGGAGGCCGGTGGCGAAGAGGTGGAAGTCGAGCAGGCGGGCCAGCACCACCTGGGTGATGAACACCAGCATGAAGGCGCCGATCACCGGCCCGAACAAGGTGCCCATGCCCCCCAGCAGGGAATAGACGATCAGGCTGAGGTTCGTGTCGTCGCGATAGACCGAGTCGGTGGTGATGTAGCCCAGCGAATGGGCGTAGATCACGCCCATCAGGCCGGTCAGCACGGCCGAGACGACGAACGCCGCGCGCTTGTAGCGCTCGGTCGGTACGCCCAGCATGCGCGCGGTGTCCTCGTCCTCGCGGATGCTGAGCAGGCCCGCGCCGAAGCGGCTGCGACGGATCAGCCAGGAGATCAGCAGGATCAGCAGGGCACCAGCGAGGAACAGCTCGTAGTAGAACGACGCCGGATCCACGGCGGCGGGCGCCAGCGGCGGGAAGTTCAGGCCGAGCGAGCCCTGGAAGAAGTCGATGTTGTTGTTGAGCTCGGCGCAGACCTGGCAGACGCCGAGCATGGCGATGGCGAAGAACGTGCCGCGCAGCCGCAGGATCGGGTAGGCGACGATTGCCGACAGCACGGCGCAGGCGAGGCCGCCGACCAGCAGGCCGACCAGCAGCAGAAGGGGCGGCGAGAGTCCCGACAGGCGGTCCTCGACCAGGCCGGCGGCGAAGGCGCCGACGCCGATGAAGGCGGCGTGGCCGTAGCTGCCGTAGCCGGCGAAGCCGCCGAGGATGCTCCACGCCAGGCCGAGCGCGGCGGAGTACAGCATGAGCTGGCCGACGCGCACGTAGAACGGCGGCAGGACCAGCGGCGCCGAGGCGAGGCCGACGGCGATGAGGATCGCGATCGTCGCGACGGCGAGCGGGCTCAGCTTCATCGCGAGGCGGCGAAGGCGTTGCCGAGCAGGCCCTGCGGGCGCACCAGCAGCAGCAGCACCAGCAGCAGGAACATGGTGACGTTGGGGAAGGACGGCCCGATGTACTGCGCCGTCAAGGTGCTCACCACGCCCAGCAGCAGGCCGCCGATCAGCGCGCCGGCCGGGCTGCCGACGCCGCCCAGCACGACGACGACGAAGGCGTTGAGCGTCCAGGTCGCCTCGTCGGCCGGCGAGAACGGCAGGATGATGCCGATGACGATGCCCGAGGCGCCGGCGAAGGCGGCCGAGACGGCGAAGGTCAGCGCGTAGACGTGGCGCACGTTCACGCCGCACAGCCGCGCCGCCATCGTCTGCTGCGCCGTGGCGCGGATGACGCGGCCCAGCGGCGAGGCGTTCAGCAGCAGCGCCAGGCAGCTCAGCAGCACCAGGCTGGCGATCAGGCAGCTCACGCGCACGGCGTCGAAGTTGATCGGTCCGAGCTTGAACGAGGCGAAGGCGTAGGTCGGCGTGATGTTCTTCATGTCGGGCGAGAACACCCAGATCATGATGTTCTGCAGCATCAGGCCGACGCCGAAGGTCAGCAGCAGCGAGCCGAACTGGGAGCGGTCGACGGCGCGCTGGATCAGCAGGCGCTGGTAGGCGTAGCCGACGACGAACAGCACCGCCATCACCAGCGGCATGCTGAGCAGCGGATCGATATGCAGCAGCTCGGCGAAGGCCAGCGCCAGGTAGGCGCCCATCAGCACGAGGATGCCGTGGCTGAGGTTGATGACGTGCAGCACGCCGAAGATCAGCGAGAAGCCGACGGCGGCCAGCGCGTAGATGCCGCCCAGCACGAGGCCGTCGGCGAGGGTCTGGAGGATGAGGGTCATGCCTGGCGCGTGACCTCGCCCTGAGGAGCGCCCGCAGGGCGCGTCTCGACGGGTGGGCAACGGAGACGGTGCCTCTTGCCCATGCCTCGAGACGGCCGCCCGGCGGCCGCCTCAGCATGAGGTCGGGGCATCACGCCTTCTTGTCCCAGGGCAGGCCGGGGTAGATCACCGGCGCGGTGCGCGCGCCTTCGGGGAAGACCAGCTCGAGCTTGCCCTTCTGCACCTGGCCGATCATGCCGCCGAGCAGGATCTGGTCGCCGTCGCCGTCGGGCGTGAACTTGATGCGGCTGTAGAAGGTCTCGTAGTCGGCCGACGCCAGCGCGTCGCGCACCGCCTCGGGCTTGGTGCTCTTGGCCGCCTGCATCGCCATGACGTAGGTCTCGATGCAGGCCGAGGCGCCGGCGACGTGATAGGCGATCGGCCGCGTGTACTTGCTGCGGTAATAGGCGGCGTAGGTCTTGGCGTCCTTGAAGAACGGATCCTTGAACGGCACCGTCTCGTCCCAGTAGGTCGAGCACAGCAGCCCCTCGGCGTACTTGCCCAGCGCCTCGCGGAACGAGGCGAGCTGCGGGCCCAGGCCCTGGAACAGCAGCTTGACGTTGGTGCTGCTGGCGATCATCTGGCGCGCCACCAGCAGCGAGTCCTGGTCGTGCATGACGCAGACCAGCAGGTCGGGCGTGCTGGCGCGCACCGAGCCCAGCACGCTCGACACGTCGGTCGGCTTGGCCGGCAGCTCGTAGCTCTCGATGCGCTTGAAGCCGGCGGCGTCGCAGCTCAGCTTGACGCCCTCGGCCGCGGTCTTGGAGAAGGCGTCGTTGGTGTAGATCACCGAATAGGTCTGCGGCGCCGGCGTCAGCGTCTTGAACAGCGCCGCGGTGGACGCGAATTGCCGCGTGGCGCGCGGGTACATGCCGAAGACGTACTTGTAGCCGCGGGTGAAGATCGCGTCGGAGCCGCCACCGGTCTGCACCATCGGCTTCTTGGCGCGCTCGGTGATCGCCGCGGTGGGCAGCACGATGTTGCTGCCGAAGGAGCCGAGGAAGAAATTGGTGCCTTCGTCGATCTGGCGCTGGATCAGCGTCGTGGCGCGCGCCGGATCGGAGGCGTCGTCGAACAGCTTGAGCTCGAGCTTGTACTTCTCGCCGGCGATCTCGACGCCGCCCAGCACCTCGTTGAGGTAGGTGACGGCGGTGATGTAGCCGTTGTTGACGTTGAGCCCGGTCTCGGCCGCCGCGCCGGTCAGCGGCACCGAGCCGCCGAAGACGAGGGTCTTGCCGGCCTGCGCCTGCGCCGCCTTCACGAAGGGCGCCGCCAGCGCCGCGGCGCCGGCGCTCGACAGCAGATGGCGACGTGTTGGCTTGCCGGTCCCGAGACGCATGATCCCCTCACTCCGCTGCACTTGGCGCGAACGCTGGAGAAGCACTCGCTGCGTGTCAATCGGTTCAATTTCCGTGCCAACCTGCAGCGTCGTCTCCGGGGCGCCCCGGGGATGACGGAGAGTCAGCGCAGCCCGTAAGCCGCCATGTCCGCGGCGATGTCCGGCTTGATCGCGCGTGCGGCGGCGATGTCGGCGGCGGCACCGCCGGCGTCGCCCTTGCGCTGCCTGGCGATGCCGCGGCCGTACAGCGCGGCGGGGATGCGCGGGAACATGCGCAGCGCGGTGTCGAAATCGGCGATCGCCTGATCGAGGCGGCCGGCCAGCAGGTGCACGCGGCCGCGGCTGTCGAAGCCGAAGGCGATGTGCGGGGCGCGCGCGATCATCTCGTTGCAGTCGGCCAGTGCCGCATCGAGGCGGCCCAGGCGCGCCTCAGCGTTGCAGCGCCCGTACCATGCCGGCGAGGAACTGGCATCGATGGCGATCGCCGTGCTGTAATCCTCGATCGCGCGCTCGAGCCGGCCGGTGTCGGCATAGACGTCGCCGCGCCAGGTCAGCGACAGCGGATTGCCCGGCTTCAGCCGCAGCGCCGCGTCGAAATCGGCGATGGCGCGCGCATGATCGCCCATCGCGGCATAGGCATTGGCGCGGTTGTGATAGGCCTCGACAAGCCGGTCCTTGGCGAGGCCATCCTGCGCGATGAGCGCCGAGCAGGCGGCGACGATGGCGCCGGGATTCTCGCCCTGGGCGCAGCGCCGCACGATCTCCTCGCCGGTCTGCGCCGTGGCGGCCGGCGGCAAGCCGCCGAGCACGAGCGCGACGGCAACGATGGCGAGCCTCGACATGGCGGCCTCCCCGGCACGGCGCAACCTGCTACCATTGTACGGCAGCGCATCAAGGGTGTGGCGATGAAAGTCTTCGTCTTCGACCTGCTCGCCTATGGCGAGAACCTCGACCACATCAAGGCCGGGACCGAGCTGCCCTATCCGCTGAGCAAGCGCCACTTCAAGGCCGATGTCGCGGTGCGCACCTACGCCGAGCATCTGCAGGCATGGGAGGAGCTCGACCGGCTGGGCTATGACGGCGTCGGCTTCAACGAGCATCATTGCTCGCCGTACGGACTGATGAACTCGCCCAACCTGATGGCGGCGGCCGCGGCGCAGCGCACGAAGCGGCTGAAGCTCCTGATCTACGGCAACCTGCTGCCGCTGCACGAGCCGCTCAGGCTGGCGGAAGAGCTGGCGATGCTGGACTGCATGTCCGAGGGCCGCCTGATCTCCGGCTTCGCGCGCGGCATCCCGCGCGAGTACCAGGTGCACAACGTGCCGCTCAACGAATCGCGGGAGCGCTTCGAGGAGGCGTTCGACATCGTCACCCGCGCCTGGAGCGAGGACGTCTTTTCGTACGAGGGCAAGTACTGGTCCTACAAGGACGTGGCGCTGTGGCCGCGCCCGATCCAGCAGCCGCGCCCGCCGATCATGATCCCCATCGTCGGCAGCAGGGAGTCGATCGAGTTCGCGGCGAAGCACGATCTCGGCATCACGCCGGGGCTGGCCGGCGGCGGGCTGCGCGACGACATCATCCGGCACTACGCCAGGAGCCTCGCCGCATCGGGCCACCGCATCACGCCCAACCACCTGTCGCTGGCGCTCAACGCCTATGTCGCGGACTCCAAGGCGCAGGCGGTGAAGGAGGTCGCGCCCTATCACCTCTATTTCAATCGCACGCTGTTCAGCCACGGCAGCTTCACCGAGACCGCGGCGCAGCGCCAGGCGGGCTACGTCAGCCAGAGCTCGACCGACTACGTGCGGCCGGAGAACCAGCGCGCCGCCGCCCTGCTGCGCGAGGATTTCCGCGGCCTGACCTTCGAGGCCTTCGCGCGCCAGGCCGAGAACCTGCCCTACGGCACGCCGCAGGAAGTGGCGCAGCGCATCATCGCCGCCGCCGACAATGCCGGCGCCAACATGGTGCAGGTCGGGCTCAACCGCGGGGCCATGCCGCACGAGATGTTCATCGAGCAGATCCGCCGCTTCGCCAGGGACGTGCTGCCGATCCTGCAGGCGCACGAGGTCACGCGCGTGCCGGCGGCGGAGCAGGTGGTGGCCTAGGATTTGCACCCCGCCGACAAGCCGGGGCGCTGCAGGTGGAGGGTATATCGTGGAGTTTGTTCCGAACCTGATCGGGCTGGCGGGCATGCATATCCTGATGGCGATGCTGCCCGGCCCCAACACCGTCGTGGTGAGTTGGCTGGCCGCCACGCAGTCTCGGCGCGACGGGCTGAAGGCGGTCGCCGGAGTCGTGCTCGCTTCGCTGATCTGGGTCGGCTTCGCCCTGTGGGGCGTGGGCGCGCTGCTGCTCGAGGCGGGCTGGCTCTACCGGCTGCTGCGGATCGCCGGCGCGGCCTATCTCGTCTACATCGGCGTGCGCATGATCCGCGCCGGCCTCGCGACGTCCAGTGCCGCCGCGGGTGGACCGGCCCTGCATATGCGCCGCGGTCCGTTCGTGACCGGGCTGATGACCACCCTGAGCAACCCGAAATCGGCGGTGTTCTGGACCAGCGCGTTCCTCGTCGCCGTGCCGCCGCATGCGCCCTCGTGGGTCTATGTCGCGATCCTGGCGATCATCACGCTGCAATCGACGCTGTGGTACGGCGCCATCGCGCTGTTCTTCTCGACCGGATTCGCCCGCGCGCTGTACCTGCGCATCACGCGCTATCTCGACCTGCTGGCCGGCGGCGTGATGATCGCGCTCGGGCTGAAGCTGGCCGACGAGGTGCGCCGCGAGATCGCGATCCGGGCGACGCCCTAGAGGAGCCCGAACGCCGGCCTGGCGATCATCAGCCAGATGATCGCCATCACCGAGGCGAAGGCGGGAAAGCCGCTCCAGAACCAGGCACGGAACAGGCGATGATAGGCATCGGGCAGGGCGGCGCCCTGCGCCGCTGCCGCGCGGGCAAGATCGCGCATGCGCATCTGCATCCACACCACGGGCAGCCAGAAGGCGCCGGTGACGAGATAGAGGATCAGCGACAGCGCGATCCAGCCTTCGCTCGGGGGAATGCCGAGCTCGCCCATCAGCAGGGCGCCGGTGATCGGCTGCACGACGACGGCGCTGGCGGTGAAGACGAAGTCGGCGACCACCACCATCTGCGCCACCGCGGCCACCGTCTCGGCGCGGCCGGTGCGGTGCGCCAGCAGCATGAAGAAGGCGATGCCCGCGCCCGTGCCCAGCAGCACGGTGGCGCCGATGACGTGCAGGTACTTCAGGACGAGATA
>CAYNOF010000557.1:0-4119 GCA_964398335.1 uncultured Rhizobiaceae bacterium | reverse complement strand
GAAGCCCATCGATTCGAGCGCGACGTTGCCGGCGAGGATCATCAGGTCGGCCCAGGAGATCTTCTGGCCGTATTTCTGCTTGATCGGCCACAGCAGGCGGCGCGCCTTGTCGAGGTTGGCGTTGTCCGGCCAGCTGTTGAGTGGCGCGAAACGCTGCTGCCCGGCGCCGGCGCCGCCGCGGCCGTCGGTGATGCGATAGGTGCCGGCGCTGTGCCAGGCCATGCGGATGAACAGGCCGCCGTAGTGGCCGAAATCGGCCGGCCACCAATCCTGCGAATCGGTCATCAGGGCCTGCAGGTCCTTGATCACCGCGTCGAGGTCGAGGCTCTTGAACGCCGCGGCGTAGTCGAACGACTTGCCGAGCGGCGTCGCCATCGGCGAATTGCGATGGAGGATCTGGATGTTCAACTGGTTTGGCCACCAATCGCGGTTGGCACGACCGCGGCTACCGCCCGAGAACGGGCATTTGCTGTCACTGGTCATGGTTCGCTCCTTACCGGTCCGTCGGGGTTTAAACTTTGGAATCATTCCAGACAAGGCGTGTGCAACGGTGTAGACAAAGCCCGTCCTTCGCACCAATTGATAACAACCACGTTCAATATCGATTTTCTCGATGATCGACCTGCCAAGCCCGCGCCAGTTGCGCTACCTCGTGGCCATCGCCGACACCGGCGGCTTCAGCCGCGCGGCGCAGCGCTGCAACGTCACCCAGTCGACGCTCAGCGCCGGCATCAAGGAGCTGGAAGCGACGCTGGGCACCACGCTGGTCGAGCGGCGGCGCAAGGGCATTGCGTTCACGCCCGTGGGCGAGCAGGTGCTGGAGCGCGCGCGTCGGCTGCTGGCCGAAGCCGAGGATCTCGTCGAGCTGGCCAAGGGCAGCGGCGAGCCGCTCGTCGGCCCGCTGCGCGTCGGCGTGATCCCGACCGTGGCGCCCTATCTGCTGCCCCGGCTGCTGCCGCGCCTGCGCCGGCGCTTTCCCAAGCTGCAGCCGTTCCTCGTCGAGGAGCGCACGGCGTCTCTGGTCGAGCAGCTCGAGGGCGGCACGATCGATGTCGCCCTGCTCGCCTTTCCCTACGAGCTGCCGCGACTGGCCGCGTTCGACTGCTTCGAGGATCGCTTCCTGTTTGCCGCGCCGAAGGATCATCCGCTGCTGGGCTCGCCGACGGTGAAGCTCGCCGACCTCGCGGGCGAGACGGTGCTGCTGCTGGCCGAAGGCCATTGCCTGCGCGAGCACGCCCTGTCGGTCTGCCGCCTCGATGCGCGCGACCAGGCGCGCGCGGTCGAGGCCACCAGCCTGTCGACCCTGATCCAGATGGTCGATTCGGGGCTGGGCGTCACCCTGCTGCCGAAGCTGGCGGTCGACGCCGGCGCGCTGCGCGGCACGCGCATCGAGACACGACCGGTGGCCGATCGCGAGGCGCTCCGGCGCATTGGCCTGGCGTGGCGACCCAGCTCAGCGCGGGCGGCGCACTCTCGCCTGCGGGGCGTGGCGATTCGCGACGTGGTGGCGAGGACCTCGCGGCGCGCGTCGGCGGCATCGCGCATCAGCGCGCCGACCGCGATGTCGTCGGTGCCCCCCAGCGCGAGCAGCGCCTCGGCCGCGCCGCGCTGGTCGGCGACGGTGCGGTTCTGGCCGATCTTGGATTTCGCCTCGAAGCGCGCCACCGGCAGGCTGAAGGCGACGATGCCCTTCATCATCCCGAGCGCCTTGCCCGGCGTCATCTTGTCGATGGTCCACGGCTTGGGCAGCGACGCCTCGAAGAAGGCCGAGAGCTTCACCACGACCTCGAGCGCCGCGTTGTCGTCGGCGACGATGGCGGGCGTGCCGTGCGCATGCACGACCTGGTAGTTCCAGGTCGGCACCATGTCGTCGGACCTGTACCAGCTCGGCGAGATATAGGCGTTGGCGCCGCTGAAAATCGCCAGGGTCGGCGCCTTGCCGAACAGCTTCCAGTGCGGGTTGGCGCGCGCGACATGGCCCAGCAGGCAGCCGTTGGCGCTGCCATCCTCGATGTGGATCAGAGGCAGGTGGGTGACGTACGGCGCACCGTCCTCGGCGGTGCTGACCAGGGTCGCGAAGGGATGCGCCCGCATGATGCCGCGGATCGCGGCGGCGTCGGTCAGGTCGAACAGCGGCGGGGCGTACATGCGCGGGCCTCCTTGCAGCGGGCGGCTCTCTAAGGCCGCCGGCGGATGGCGGCAAGGCTCGCTCCGCCCTGCGGGACAAGATAATTGTGCCGCAACCCGCCCGCGCTCTACTGTCGGCCCGCTATCCGACAGAGGAGGGATCCATGGGTGAAGCGATTGCGCTCAAGCCGTCAGACGGCGCGGCGGTCGGCGGCTATCTGGCCAAGCCCTCGGGCACGCCGAAGGGCCACATCATCGTCGTGATGGAGATCTTCGGCGTCAACAACCACATCCGCAACGTCGTCGACCGCTTCGCCGCCGACGGCTATGTCGCGCTGGCGCCGCAGTTCTTCGATCGCCTGGGGCCGAAGATCGAGCTCGGCTACACGCCCGAGACCATCCAGCAGGGCATCAAGCACGTCACGGCGCTGGGCTTCGACAAGGCGCTGGCCGACGTGCAGGCCGGAATCGACGCGCTGAAGGCGGGCGGTGCCAAGAAGGTCGGCATCACCGGCTTCTGCTGGGGCGGCACCATCACCTGGCTCAGCGCCTGCCGCCTGAACGTCGACGCGGCGGTCGGCTACTACGGCGGCGGCATCTACGGCACGCGCACCGAGAAGCCGAAATGTCCCACCATGCTGCATTTCGGCGACAAGGACGCGCACATCCCGATGACCCAGGTCAACGAGGTGCGCCAGCTGCATCCCAACGTCATCGTCTACGACTATCCCGCCGATCACGGCTTCCATTGCGACGAACGCGCCAGCTACGACGCCACCGCCTCGAAGCTCGCCTACGGCCGCACCCTGGAGTTCTTCGCCAAGCATCTGGGCTAGTGTCTTTGGGAGCGCCGGCGTCCCGCCGGCCTCTTCCATGCCGTCCGAACCCAAAGGCTGGTACTCGCGAGGCTACCTGCCTCACCTCGACGTCCCGGATGTTGTCCAGTCGGTGATGTTCCGATTGGGCGACAGCTTGCCGGCAGCAATTGCGGCGAGTCTTCTCGATAGCGACGAGTTTGAGCGTGATTTCGACGATGAGCTCAATCGCGGCCGTGGCGCCTGCCACCTGCGTGACGAGCGCATTGCCGAGATTGTCGAAAATGCCCTCCTGCACTTCGACGGCGCACGCTACCGGCTAATAGCTTGGTGCGTGATGCCGAACCACGTCCACACAATGATCGAGCCCGTAGGCCATTGGACGCTGGCTGAGGTTGTGGGGAGTTGGAAGTCGTTCACGGCGAAACAGGCCAATAGTCTGTTGGGCCAGACCGGCGCGTTCTGGCAGCGGGAATACTTCGATCGCTACATCCGCAACGAACGCCACTTCGCTACGACCATCGCCTATATCGAGAACAATCCGGTGAAAGCTGGCCTCGTATCGGAGGCTCATTTCTGGCGCTGGAGCAGTGCCCGATATCGCGAAGATGCCGGCGGGACGCCGGCGCTCCCATGAAAAAAGGCCGCCCATCAGGGCGGCCTTCGTTCCTTCGGTGATGTGTCGAGATCAGTGCACGTCGGCCCAGACCTTGCGCTTCACGGCGTAGAACAGGCCGGCGAGGATCACCATGAAGAGGATCGCCTTCACGCCGGTCTTCTTGCGCTCCTCCATCTTGGGCTCCGAGGCCCAGGCGAGGAAGTGCACGACGTCCTTGGCGAGCTGCGGCAGGTCGTTCTTGATGCCGTCCTTCTGGGCTTCCTCGCTGTAGGTCACCGTGCCGTCTTTCAGCGGCTGGATCATGGCGATCTGGTGGCCCGCGAAGAACTTGTTGAAGTTCATGTTGGGCTGCATCTTGAACTCGGGCGCCAGCCCCATCTCCTTCTTCTGGGCGTCGGTCAGCTTGGAGAAGTCCTCGTAGCCCTGCAGCAGCGAGTAGACGTAATGCGCGCCGTTGGGCCGAGCCTTGATGATCAGGCTGAGATCCGGCGGATAGGCGCCGTTGTTGGCGGCGCGCGAGGCGGCCTCGTTGGGGAACGGGCTGCGGAAGCGATCGGC
>CAYNOF010000556.1:0-3107 GCA_964398335.1 uncultured Rhizobiaceae bacterium | reverse complement strand
GGGCCGCGAGCGTGCCCGCTTCCGCGTGCCCTACGGCGCGCGGCTGCTGGTGGATGACGGCGCCACCGTCGCCCGCGGGCAGAAGCTGGCGGAGTGGGATCCCTACACCCTGCCGATCCTCACCGAGCGGAACGGCAAGGTGGAGTATCTCGACCTGATGGAGGGTGTTACCCTCGTCGAGCGCATGGACGAGGTGACCGGCCTGCCCGCGAGGTGGTGGTGATCGACGCCAACGAGCGCGAGCGCGCCCGCTTCCGCGTGCCCTACGGCGCGCGCCTGCTGGTCGACAACGACACGCCCGTGGTCAAGGGCCAGAAGCTGGCGGAGTGGGATCCCTACACCCTGCCGGTGATCACCGAGAAGTCGGGCACCGCGAGCTATGTCGACCTCGTCGAGGGCACCTCGATGCGCGAGGTGATCGACGACGCCACCGGCATCTCCAACCGCGTCGTCGTCGACTGGAAGCAGCAGGCGCGCGGCGGCGAACTGCGGCCGCGCATCGCCATCCTCGATGAGGCCGGCAAGCCGATCATCCTCGCCAACGGCCAGGAGGCCCGCTACTTCCTCGCCGTCGACTCGGTGCTGTCGGTCGAGAACGGCCAGAAGGTCAATGCCGGCGACGTCCTCGCGCGTATCCCGCGCGAGGGCAGCAAGACGCGCGACATCACCGGCGGTCTGCCGCGCGTGGCCGAGCTGTTCGAGGCGCGCCGTCCGAAGGACTTCGCCATCATCAGCGACTCCGCGGGCCGCATCGAGTTCGGCAAGGACTACAAGAACAAGCGCCGTCTGCTGGTGATCCCGGCCGAGGGCCAGGGCGAGCAGGTCGAGTACCTGATCCCCAAGGGCAAGCGCATCGCGGTCCAGGAAGGCGACTGGATCGAGAAGGGCGACCTGCTGATCGACGGCAATCCGGTGCCGCACGACATCCTGCGCGTCATGGGCATCGAAGCGCTCGCCACCTACCTGGTGAACGAGATCCAGGAGGTCTATCGGCTGCAGGGCGTGAAGATCAACGACAAGCACATCGAGGTCATCTGCCGCCAGATGCTGCAGAAGGTCGAGATCGTCGATCCGGGCGAGTCCACGTTCCTGATCGGCGAGCAGGTCGACAAGCTGGAGTTCGAGGAGATCAACGCCAAGCTGGCGACCGATAACCTCAAGCCGGCACGCGGCGAGCCCGTGCTGCTGGGCATCACCAAGGCCAGCCTGCAGACCAAGTCGTTCATCTCCGCGGCCTCGTTCCAGGAGACCACGCGCGTGCTCACCGAGGCGGCGGTCTCGGGCAAGATCGACACGCTGCTCGGCCTCAAGGAGAACGTCATCGTCGGCCGCCTGATCCCGGCCGGCACCGGTGGCGTAATGAACCGCCTGAAGGAGCTGGCGGCCAAGCGCGACCGCGAGATGCTGGCCTCGCAGCCGGCCGAGGAGCCGATGCAGCAGCCGGACGAGCAGACCCTGCGGGAGCGGGCGCCGGCGGCCGAATAGCCAGCGCTGCTGACCGGAGTTACATTAGTCGGGGCGCTCCTCGCGGGGCGCCCCAATATTTTGCGGCGACGGCACCGGACGCAATGAAGTTGCGCGCTTCATTGGTTGCGTCAAGGCTAGGAAAAATCTTGAGAAATCGCCGCTGCACGCTTGACGGGCTGCTGACTCGCTCATATAAACCGCCCGCTTTCCCGGGAGGACTGGCGGTAGGGCGTGCCCTAGACGCAGTCTGAGCGGGAGAACCGTTACATCGTCGTTCGGGCCATTCTGGTAGGCCTCTCACCCGAAATCGGGCAAAGCCAGCGCATGTTGGCGTTTTGCCTTTTTTCGTATTCAGGGTGTCCGGACGGTGGTGGCGAGTGTCAGGTGATCGGCGAGGACCCGAGCGAATGCCCACCATCAACCAGTTGATCCGCAAGCCGCGAGTGGCACCGACCTATCGCAACACGGTGCCGGCGATGCAGAACTGCCCGCAGAAGCGGGGCGTCTGCACGCGCGTCTACACCACGACGCCGAAGAAGCCGAACTCCGCGCTGCGCAAGGTCGCCAAGGTGCGCCTGACCAACGGGTACGAGGTGGTGAGCTACATCCCGGGCGAGGGCCACAATCTGCAGGAGCACTCGGTGGTCATGATCCGCGGCGGTCGCGTCAAGGACCTGCCGGGCGTGCGCTACCACATCCTGCGCGGCGTGCTCGACACCCAGGGCGTCAAGGACCGCAAGCAACGCCGCTCGAAGTACGGCGCCAAGCGGCCGAAGTAAGGGAGGGGCTCCACCATGTCGCGTCGTCATCGCGCCGAGAAACGAGAGATCCTGCCCGACGCCAAGTTCGGCGATCTCGTCGTCTCCAAGTTCATGAACACCCTGATGTTCCAGGGCAAGAAGTCGGTCGCCGAGACCATCGTCTACGGCGCGCTCGACATCATCGGCGACAAGACCCGCCAGGATCCGCTGCCGGTGTTCCACGAAGCCATCGACAACGTGAAGCCGGCCGTCGAGGTCCGCTCGCGCCGCGTCGGCGGTGCCACCTACCAGGTGCCGGTCGAGGTGCGCCCCGAGCGGCGCCAGGCGCTGGCCATCCGCTGGCTGATCCAGGCCGCCCGCGACCGGTCCGAGCACAGCATGACGGAGAAGCTCTCCGGCGAGCTGCTCGACGCCGCCAATCGCCGCGGCTCCGCGGTGAAGAAGCGCGAAGACACGCACCGCATGGCCGACGCCAACAAGGCGTTTGCCCATTATCGCTGGTAGACCGACGCACCCCCGAGCGAAAGCCCACCCCCATGGCCCGAACTACCCCCATCGAGCGCTACCGTAACCTCGGTATCATGGCGCATATCGACGCCGGCAAGACGACGACGACCGAGCGCGTCCTCTACTACACGGGCAAGAGCTACAAGATCGGCGAAGTGCACGATGGCGCTGCGACCATGGATTTCATGGAGCAGGAGCAGGAGCGCGGCATCACCATCACCTCGGCGGCGACCACCTGCTTCTGGCGCACCGAGACCGGCCCGTTCAAGGGCGAGCAGCAGCGCATCAACATCATCGACACCCCCGGCCACGTCGACTTCACCATCGAGGTCGAGCGTTCGCTGCGCGTGCTCGACGGCGCCGTCTGCGTGT
>CAYNOF010000555.1:0-2184 GCA_964398335.1 uncultured Rhizobiaceae bacterium | reverse complement strand
GCGACATTCGCTCGCCGACGACGCCGAGCGACTTGCCGGCGGCCGTAACCGCGGCCTTGCCCGAAAGGAAGACCAGGCAGACCTCGCGCGAGGCGGTATCGCCGTTGGCGGCGGCGCCCTTTGCGAGGCGGTAGACGTCGAAGCCGACGTAAGTCCAACCAGCGCTCTGCGGGGTGACGTGAATGACCCGGCCATCCGGCGCGTTCGGGTTGGGTCGGACGTGGAGCGGTGAAGTTGCCATCGGCATTTCCTCTAGTTGGCGGCGGCGTTGGAGCGCCAGCGAAGCCGCGGGGGATCCATCCCCATTGCGGCAATGGGGATACGGACCCCGGTCGCGGGACCGGTGCCGGGCGAACAAGGCCTAGCAGCGTCGGCGTCACGCGCCTAGCCTTTGACGTAGGACGGATGCACCTTGCGTACGGTGTTGACACGGGAAAGCGTCCCCGACAGGTGTTCGCGGAGGTGGCGCTGGGCCTCTGCCCCCTTCGATGCCGCGATCGAACGGAGAATCGCCGTGTGGCTGACGAGGATTTCCTCGATCTTGCCTGGCGTAGGCAGGTCCAGGCGCCGCAGCCTGTCGATGTGGCCGCTCCGCTCGCGGATTAGGCGCCACAGGTCAGGGACGTTCGCGCTCTCGTACATCTGGCGGTGAAACGCCTGGTCGCCAATCTCGAATCCGTCGATGTCGCCACTCTCCAGACAGCTCGTCTGACCGGCGATGATTGCCTGTAGGCGTGGCACGAAAGGTTTGTCAGCGGCGAGCGCTAGGGTGCGAACAATCTCGAGCTCCAGCCCCCGGCGGAGAAAGTGTATCTGCGTCGCCTGCTGGAGATCGATCGGACTGACACGGGTGGTCGACTGGGGAAAGATGTCGACGAGGCCGTCGCCTGACAGGCGCAGGAGAGCATCGCGGATCGGCGTCTGGCTGAGGCCGAAGCGTTTGACCAGTTGGCTCCGCGAGATGGTCGTGCCGGGCGCCTGGTGCAGGGTCAGTATCTGCTCGCGCAGCCACTCGTAGACCTGCGGCGCGGCGCGACGCCCGCGATCGAGCTGGAACTGATCCACGCTGCTGACTTCCATCAAGGCCCTCAATTCAAGAGTCGCGCGGCCACGCGCGACCATCGGAAGATAGTTCAGGCGGGCTTCGGTATCCCGGTTGTCGTCAAAAAACAACTGTACTAGTATTTCAGTTGAAAATTGGGACGGCCGGGGCACGATCCGACTGCCCGAGGGAGGACGGAGCACTTGTTTTCCAGCCAACCTCCGGCTCGCCATGGCGGGTCCGGGCCATTCGGAACGGGCCGTTGATCACGCCGCGCAGGGATGCCGCCGCGCTCAGAAGCGCGCGGTGGTTTGCACCGGATGATTTGCGTGCCTTCGGCCACCGCTCACGATTGATGCAGATGGGCTACGGGCCCGAGGACTGGGTCGGCAGGCCTGTCATTGCCATCGTCAGCACCTGGTCGGATCTCCAGCCGTGCCACGGCCATTTCCCGGATCGGGTCAAGGACGTGAAGCGCGGCGTGCTCCAGGCCGGCGGCTTCCCGGTAGAACTGCCGGCGCTGTCGCTATCGGAAAGCTTCCTGAAGCCGACGAGCATGCTCTATCGCAACATGCTGGCGATGGACGTTGAGGAGATGCTGCGTGCCCACCCGGTCGACGGCGTGGTGCTCATGGGCGGCTGCGACAAGACCACACCGGCGCTGCTCATGGGCGCGACCAGCGCCGGGCTGCCGGCGATCTTCCTTCCCGCCGGGCCGATGCTGCGCGGCAACTGGAAGGGCAAGGCGCTCGGCTCAGGTTCCGACGCCTGGAAGTACTGGGACGAGCGCCGCGCCGGGAAAATCAGCGACGACGACTGGTTCGCGATGGAGGCCGGCATCGCCCGAAGCTACGGCCACTGCATGACGCTCGGTACGGCGAGCACCATGACCGCCATCGCCGAGGCGATCGGCATGACGCTGCCCGGCGCCTCGTCGATCCCAGCCGCCGATGCCGCTCACAACCGTATGTCGGCGGAGTGCGGGCGCCGCGCCGTCTATATGGTGTGGGAAGACCTGACCCCGGCGCGCATCCAGACGCGCGCGGCCTTCCTGAACGCCATCACCGTCGCCATGGCCATGGGCTGCTCGACCAACGCGATCATCCACGTCATCGCCCAGGCCCGCCGTGCCGGGGTCGATA
>CAYNOF010000554.1:0-21852 GCA_964398335.1 uncultured Rhizobiaceae bacterium | reverse complement strand
GATCCGTGTCGGCGAAGGCATGACGCGCCTGGCGCAGGGCGGCCAGGCCGGCCGCGCGGTGTGCCTGCTGCCGGGCGTCACCGGCTCCTATGGCGTGCGCGGCGGCGGCGCGCTGCTGCTGACGGCCGCATCGTGCGACCTGAACTACAACGCCATCCGCAAGCCCTCGGGCCCGGCGAGCACGCGCACGATCAATCACCTGCGCCTGGGTGATGCGCTCCTGAACCTCAAGGACCCGCCGATCGAGGGCCTGTTCATCGCCGCCAACAACCCGGCGGTGACCAACCCCGATACGCACAAGACGCGGCAGGGCCTGGCGCGCGAGGACCTCTTCACCGTGGTGCACGACCCGTTCATGACGGACACCGCGCGCTATGCCGACATCGTGCTGCCGGCGACGACCTACCTCGAGACCGACGACATCTACCGCGCCTATGGCGCCTACTGGATGCAGTACGGCCACCGCGCGGTCGAGCCGCAGGGCGAGGCGCGCTCCAACGTGCAGGTGGCGCAGGCGCTGGCGCAACGCATGGGGCTCAACGATCCGGTGTTCGGCATGCAACTGCCCGAGCTGCTCGGCGAGCTGTTCAAGGGCGCCACCGGCAAGCCCGGCACGATCGACACCAGGAAGCTGCCCGAGCTCGGCCCGATCAACATCGCGCCGAAGCACGAGGGCCAGGTCTTCAAGACGCCGTCGGGCAAGCTCGAGTTCTATTCCGAGCAGCTCGCCAAGCAGGGCGTGCCGCCGATGCCGGACTGGACGCCCGACCCCGAGGAAGTGCGCGACGCGGCGCGCTGGCCGCTGCGCCTGCTGACCGCGCCCGGCTATTTCCAGGCGCACACCGCCTATGCCGGCGTCGCCTTCCTGCGCAAGCGCGAGGGCCAGCCGATCTGCGTGCTGCATCCCGAGGACGCGGCCAGGCGCAGCCTGAAGAGCGGCGACAAGGTGAAGCTGTTCAACCAGCGCGGCACGGTCGGCCTGATGTTGAAGGTCAGCGACGAGGTCCGCCCGGGCGTCGTGCTGGTGCCGGGTCAGCGCCCCGACGCGGAAGCCGTATCAGGGACGGTCAACATGCTGTGCTCCGACCGCTACACTGACATGGGCGAAGGTGCCACGTATCAGAGCACCTTCCTCGACGTCGCGGCCTGGAGCTGATGGCCGTCCACGCGGGCTCGTGCCATTGCGGCGCGGTGCGCTTTCGCATCGAGGCCGAGATCCGCGCGCTCACCACCTGCGACTGCTCGCTGTGCGTGAAGAAGAACGCGCTGATGACGCGCGTGCCCGCAAGCGCGCTCACCATCCTCGCCGGCGAGGACGTGCTGTCGCTCTATCAATGGAACACCAAACGCGCGCAGCACTATTTCTGCTCGCGCTGCGGCATCTACACCTTCCACCGCAAGCGCGCCCTGCCCGATCACTACGAGGTCAACGTGCGCTGCCTCGACGGCTTCGATGCGAGCACGTTGCCGGTGCGCGGCGTCGACGGCATCGGCATGTCGGTGGTCGAGGCCGGCGCACGCACCGAATGGGCGGGGCCGCGCGAAGCGGATTGAGGCATGGTCCATGCGGCCGGGACCGGACGACGGCCTTGCGTATCGGACAGCTATGGGGTCCCTGACGTGCGAGTCCGCCGCCACTTCGCCACGACCTGATCGATGTCCAGCTTGGCGAGGTTGGTCGGCGGCCCGTCGAGCACGGTCGCATTGAACTTGCCGATCTCGGCGTTGAGCGCCTTGAGCCGTCGCCGCACGGCGGCCTCGTCGGCGATCATCTCGATCGCTGCGAGCTCGGTCTCCACCTTGCGGCGCAGCTCGAGCGCGGGCGGCAGGATGGAGAGCTGCTCGCGCTCGGCGAGCTGCTTCACCCACCACATCGGGTCGAATGTCTCGCCCTGGTCCGGCAACGGCTTGCCGTGCCCCGGCAGCTTGTCGAAATCGCCCCGGTCCATGGCGACACGGATCTGGCTTTCGATCCAGTTGTCCCAGCTGTCGCCCGCAGGCTTGCGCTCGGTCATGGTCCAACCTCTTCAGGCCGAAGACCTCGCACAAGAATAGCGAATCCGCCGAGACGCACATTGTGGCGCAAAGCCCCGCGGCCACGCGTCACCGTGACAGGCGCCCCTCCCGAGACTCCACCGTTGTAGCCACCTGGTCTTCAAGCCCTGCTAGGATGGCTCCCGCTATCGGGGGGAGACCGTCATGATCGCACGCAGGACAATGGGATTGGCGCTGGCGCTGCTGCTGGCCGCGCCGCCGCTGCTGGCGCAGGCCGGCACGCCGCAGGCCTTCCTCGAGGCGATCTACAAGCCCTACGCCGACAAGGGCTTCAAGGGCCATCCCTACGACAAGACCGAGCGCTACTTCGCCTCGCCGCTGCGCGAGGCGATGGAGAAGGATTATGCCGAGGCCAGGAAGCGCCAGGAGGTGCCGACGCTCGACGGCGATCCCTTCATCGACGCGCAGGACTGGGAGATCGCCAATGTCAGCGTCTCTGCCTGGATCACCGGCGCGAACACGGCGATGGGCCTGGCCACCTTCACCAATTTCGGCAAGCCGGTGCGCGTGACCCTCGAGCTGGTGTCGACGCCTGCGGGCTGGCGCATCTCGGAGATCAAGGCGCCCAGCGGCTCGCTGCGCGCGCTGTTCAAGCTGAAGTAGACGGAGGGAAGCCGATGAGCGTCGCAGATGCCAACCGCGTGATTCTGACGGGCGAGAATCCGTTCATCCGCCTGAGCGAGAAGGACGGCGATCCCAACTCCACGGACGCCAGCTTCTGGCGCATCCTGTTCTCGCCCGGCGGTCCGGGCCACGTGCTCTACCTCAAGAGCGAGCTGACCGAGAACCGCTGGCGCATCTATGCCGACAACATCGCCATGGCGCGCTGGCTGCAGTCGACCGTGCAGGGCATGCTCAATGCCGAGCTCAAGGACCTGTCGATCCCGGTGACCGACGCGGAATTCAGCAAGTCGGGCGATCCGCGCTATTTCTGGACCGAGCGGGCGATGACGCTCGACGAGGAGATCGCGCTGACCTGGCACGACATCGGCGATCCGCTGCTGATCCACACGCAGCCCAACGCGCAACCCAACCCGCGGCCCTACGGCGTGTGCACCGTGCTGGTGCCGGCGCTGGGCGCGCGGCTCACGCTCAACGGCAAGCAGGCCAAGGGCCAGCCGTGGAAGCGCGAGCGCGAGGGCCGTCCCTTCAGCACCTGCGCGCTGGCCTTCTCCGAAAGCTGGACGGAACCGCGCTGAGCTTGCGGGCGGGCCCGGCCGTCGTATAATACCAACCGGTTAATTAAACCGGGGACGACCGATGCCTGGAGCGACGACGACGCGCGCGACCGCCCGCGGCCCGAAGAGCAAGGACCACGTCGTTCTCCTGGTCGGCACCAAGAAGGGCGCCTGGCTGCTGCATGGCGATCCGGCGCGGCGCAGCTGGCGCGCCGAAGGTCCGCATTTCCTCGGCAACATGGTGCATCACGTGATGCTCGATCCGCGCGATCGGCGCACCTTGCTGCTGGCGGCCAAGACCGGGCATCTCGGGCCGACCGTTTTCCGCTCGCTGGATTTCGGCAAGACGTGGAAGGAGGCGTCGAAGCCGCCGGCCTTCCGCAAGGCCAACGAGGGCGAGAAGCCGCGTGCCGTCGACCACGTCTTCTGGCTGACGCCGGGACACGCCGGCGAGCCCGGCGTCTGGTACGCCGGCAGCTCGCCGCAGGGCGTGTTCCGCAGCGAGGATGGCGGCGACACCTGGGCGCCGGTCGCCGGCTTCAACGATCATCCGATGTACTGGAAGTGGGTCGGCGACGGACAGGACGGCACGCCTGACGGTCCCAAGATGCATTCGATCATCGTCGACCCGCGCGACGCGGCGCATCTCTATCTCGGCATGTCCGGCGGCGGCGTCTTCGAGTCGCGCGACAGGGGCGAAAGCTGGTCGCCGCTCAATGCCGGCTGCCGTGCCGATTTCTTCCCCGACCCCTACCCCGAGTTCGGCCAGGATCCGCACTGCATGCGCCTGCATCCGCTGGCGCCTGACGTGCTCTACCAGCAGAACCATTGCGGCATCTATCGGCTGCAGCGGCCCGGCGATCGCTGGGAGCGCATCGGCGAGAAGATGCCCAGGAGCGTCGGCGACATCGGCTTCCCGATGGTGCTGCACCCGCGCGATCCGAAAACGGTGTGGGTCTTCCCGATGGACGGCTCCAGCGTCTGGCCGCGCGTCAGCGTCGAGGGCAAGCCGGCGGCCTACGTCACGCGCAACGCCGGCAAGACGTGGAAGCGCCACGACGAGGGCCTGCCCAGGGACCAGGCCTGGTTCACCGTGTTCCGCCAGGCCATGACCGCCGATGCGCACGACCCGGTCGGCATCTATTTCGGCACGACGACGGGCAGCATCTGGGGCAGCAACGAAGAGAACGCCAAGTGGAAGCGCATCGCGCAGGACCTGCCGCACATCTACGCCGTGGAGGCGGCCGAGGTCGCGGCATGAAGGTGCTGATCCCGACGCCGCTGCGCTCCTACACGCGCCAGCGCGCCGAGGTCGAGGCCGAGGGCGGCACGCTCGATGCGTTGCTGGTCGATCTCGACCGCCGCCATCCCGGCATCCGCTTCCGCATGATCGACGAGCAGGACCGCATCCGCCGCCACATCCGCATCTTCGTCAACCGCAGGCAGGTCCACGATCTCGGCCGCGCGCTGCAGGCCGGCGATCGCGTGCAGATCCTGCAGGCGCTGAGCGGCGGCTAGAACCCCGGGGCGGAATCACTCCGCCTTTGTCTTCCCGGGAGCGCCCGGAGGATCAGAAGAAAGACCTAAGCGCGCGCGGCGTCGACCATGTCGGCCGACCCGTAGATCAGCTTGCGCTCCCGCGGACGATCGAAGAGGCCGAGCAGCGCCTTGGCGCGCTCGACGGCCTGTGGCGCGCCCTCGAATGCGATGCCGCGACGCGCGGTCTCATCGGCGAGGCCGACATAGCCCATCCAGGCCCGTGTAAAGGTCTCGAGGTCGGCGGCGACCCCGACATCGATCGGATAGCCCGGATCCTTGGTGCAGAGGTCGATCTGCGGATGCGCGAAGACGAACCAGAAGCGCTTCTGCGCGACGTTCGATTTCGGCATGTTGCGGAAGTTGAAGCAGATGACGAAGCGCTGCACGGGAAAGCTCGAGCGCGGAATCTGGCTCTGCACGCTCATCAACAGGAACACCGGATCGAAATCCTCCGGCACCAGGATGCTCTTGGTGTGACGCTGTCCCCATTGGCTCATCATCTCGATCAACGGGCGGAACTCCTCGCCCGCCGGCGTCAGGCCGTAGACGTGGCCCGTGCCGCTTTCCTTCTCGGCGATGCAGACGACGCCGCGCCGCTCCAGCTCGCGCAGACGTTGTGTCAGCAGCGTCTTCGACATCAGCGGCAGGCGTCGCTTGAGCATATTGAATTGCATCGGCCCGCCGCACAGTTCGCGGATGATCAGCGGCGTCCAGCGTTCGGCGAACAGCTCGGCCGTCTTCGCCACAGGACAGAACTGGCCGTATCCCGGCATGAGAACCACCCCCGATGACTGTCTTTGATTTGGAGGTCCAGATTATGGCCTTGAGACAACCAAGTCGAGACAGGCAAACAGAGCGCATCAACGACGCCGCGGGAGGCACACATGTCGGTTGCAGTCCTGTCACAACACACGCAAACGAATTGGCTGGCGCTGGCCGATGAGGTCGGCCGCGATATCGCCCGTCATGCGGCGAAGCACGATCGCGACGAGACGTTCGTCGCCGAGGGCTTCGCGGCGCTGAAGGCGGCCGGCTTCTTCAAGGCACTGGTGCCGGCCGAGCTGGGCGGGCCCGGCGCCGACTACCGCGAGATCTGCCTGGCGATCCGCCGGCTGGCCACCTATTGCGGCTCGACCGCGCTCGCCTTCTCCATGCACTGCCATCTCGTCGCCTTTCCGGTCTGGCGCTGGCGTCACGAGAAGGCGCCGGTCGAGGGGCTGCTGCGCCGCGTGGTCAACGAGGACCTCGTGCTGATCTCCAGCGGCGGCTCGGACTGGCTGCCGGGCAACGGCGTCGCCACCAAGGTCGACGGCGGCTTCCGCATCCATGCGCGCAAGATCTTCGCCAGCGGCTGTCCCGCCGGCAGCCTGCTGATGACGAGCGCGATCTACGACGATCCCGAGGCCGGCGCGACGGTGCTGCACTACGCCGTGCCCTTCGCCGCCGAGGGCGTGAAGATCGCCGACACCTGGCACACGCTGGGCATGCGCGGCACCGCCTCGCACGACGTCGAGCTCAACGACGTGTTCGTGGCCGACGCGGCGATCTCGGCACGGCGCCCGGCCGGCAAGTGGCATCCGCTGTTCCACGGCATCTACATGATCGCCTTCCCGATGGTGCTGAACGCCTATGTCGGCGTCGCCGAGCAGGCGCGCGCCACCGCGCTGAAGCTGGCGCGCGGCAAGAAGGGCAACGGCCATCTCGCCGTGCTCGTCGGCCGCATGGAGAACGCCTTCGCCGACGCGGAGCTCGGCATCGAGCGCATGATGAGCATCGCCGAGACGTCGAAGCCCGGCGCCGTGACGACGGGCCAGACGGCATCGGCGAAGAGCCTGGTCACGCGCGCCGCGATCGAGACCGTGGAGTGCGCCATGGCCGTCGCCGGCGGCGCGTCGTTCTATCAGGCCACCGGGCTGGAGCGCGCCTTCCGCGACGTGCAGGGCGCGAAGTTCCATCCCCTGCAGGAACTGCCGCAGCTCGAATATGCCGGCCGCCTGGCGCTGGGCTGGGACATCGACGGCTGAAGCCGGGCGTCGTCCGGAGCGCGAGCGAGGGACCTCGCGGCCGGACGGCGAGACATTTGCGGCGCCGGAGGATGTCCGGCGCCGCTTGCATCTGGAGGAATCGCCGCCGGGTCCTGCGCGCGCGCGCGCGCCGCCGGGGGCGTTACGCCGCCTTGTAGGCGCCGCGGCCGAAGACCTTGTCCATCATGTCGGGCTGCGCCTTGTCGAACGCCGTCGTCCGGGCGCGCACGTCGTCGGTGTGCTTGACGGCGCGCTGTGCCGCCGGCCGCTCGGCGATGCGCGCCACCCATTCGGTGAGCTTGGGGTAATCCTTGGCGGCATCCGGGCCCATCAGCGTCGGAACCAGCCGAACCCAGGGCCAGGTCGCCATGTCGGCGATGCTGTATTCCGCGCCGCCCAGCCAGGTCGTGCTCGACAGCCGGCTCTCCAGCACCTCGAGCACGCGCCGGACCTGGGTGCGATAGCGGTCGACCGAGTAGTCGTTGCCCTTGGGCGCGAAGCGCATGAAGTGCACGTACTGGCCGAACATCGGTCCGACGCCGGTCATCTGCACCATCATCCACTGCAGCACGTCGTAACGCGCGGCGCCGTCCTTCGGCAGGAACTTGTGGGTCTTCTCGGCGAGGTAGACCAGGATCGCGCCCGACTCGAAGACGGTGTACGGCTTGCCGCCCGGTCCGTCGCGATCGACGATCACCGGCACCTTGGCGTTGGGATTGAGCTTCTTGAACTCGTCGGCGAACTGCGCGCCGCCGAACACGTCGATCGGCCGCACGTTGTACTCCAGCCCCATCTCCTCCAGCGCGAGGTAGATCTTCACGACGTTGGGGCTGCCCATGGCATAGAAGTCGATCATTGCGCGTTCCCTTCGGTTTCAGGATGGCGCGGAGCATGCCACGCGCCCGCGCGTGGAGCGATTGGCTTCGTCGGCCGCGGGCAAACCGAATCCGCCGGCAGGTGCCCTGCTCGCGCCGCGGTAACGGCCGGCGAAGACGTCGCGGCGCGCACGGCAGCGAATCGTCGTTCGCGACGGAACCTCGATCGCAGCGCGCCGTTGCATCGCCGTTCTCCACTCCCGGGTGATCCATGCGACGCGACGACGCCAGCCCCGCCGCCTTTTCGCCGGCCCGCTGGCTGTCCCGCGCCGAACGGGTACGGCGCTCGTCGGATCGCCGGCCATGAGAGTCGGGCTGATCGGCAGCGGCGCGGATGATCAAGGCCGGGGCCGTGTTCATTGTGTGACCGTCGCACCCTGCGGCACTTCCGACGACGACAACCCTCGCCCAAAACTTGCCAAAAATCCGGGCTCAATTCGCCCACGCGACGGGAGCGCATGGCCCGCCGCCAGCCTCAAGCGTCAGCGCCGACTGACACCGGGGCAACCCGGGCACGCAGCTTGCACGGAGCCGACACGGCGCCCTGTGCCGCATGGGCAGGACGTCACCGCGGGAGCATCGCTCCGCACCGCAACGGGAGCCGCAATGGCACGCATGAGGTCTCTTGCACCTGTCATCTGCGTCTCGGCGCTGTTGGTCGCGGGCTGCGATGATTTCGCACGCGATGCGCGGCGCGATTTCGGCCGCCTGACATCGCAGTCCCCCTTCGCGTCGCCATCCCCCTTCGCCACGTCGCCGGCGCCGCGGGCCGCCGCGTCGCCGGCCGGCCGCCAGGCCGCCGCCGGCGGCACCAGCGATCCGAAGATCTCCAGCCTGCGAGAACCATCCGCCCCGGAAAAGGAGGTGATCACGGCCCCGCCAGTCAACCTGGTCGGCCAGAGCGAAAGCGATATCCGCGCGCGCTTCGGCGCGCCCACGAGCGAGGAGGATCGCGCGCCGGGAAAAACCTGGCGGTACAGGCACGGGCAATGCGCATTGGACGTATCCCTCTATCCCGACGTCCAGACCAGAAAGTTCACCACCCTTGCCTATGAGGTCAGGAGCGATGACAACACAGACCAAGGAAAACAGCTTTGCCTCGGACAGCTCCAGTCTCGCGGGCGGTCTCGGTAGCGTCGCCGACGCCGCCGGCCCGATCCGGCTGATCTTCGTCGACGACGACGATCACTACCGCGAGGCGGTCGTCGCGGAGCTCGCCGAGCACGGCTTCGTCGTCGACAGCTTCGCCGACGGCACCGCGATGCTGGACTTCCTCGCCACCGGCGCCAGCGCCGACGTCATCGTGCTCGACTGGAGCCTGCCGGCGCTGTCCGGCATCGACCTGCTGCCCAAGCTCCGGCGCAAGGGCGTCGTGGTGCCCGTCGTGTTCCTCACCGGCCGTTCCTCGCCGGCGCACGAGAGCATGGCGTTCGACCGCGGCGCGCTCGACTTCGTCGACAAGACGCGCGGCGTGCCGATCCTCGCCAAGCGACTGCGCCTGATCGTCGACTCGGCCAAGCGCCCGGCGGCCATGGAGGCCGGCGAGATCCTGCATTGCGGCCGCCTGATGCTGAAGCCGCATGTCAGCCGCGCCTACTGGGACGAGGCCGACGTCAACTTGACGCTGACCGAGTTCAACATCGTGCGCCTGCTCGCCTCCAATGTCGGCGAGCACGTCACCTACCGTGCGGTCTACGACTGCATGCACTACGAAGGCTTCATCGCGGGGAGCGGCGAGGATGGCTATCGAACAAACGTCCGATCCTCCATCAAGCGGATTCGCAACAAGTTCCGCGCCATCGATCCCGATTTCGCCGAGATCGAGAATTTCCCGTCCTTCGGCTACCGCTGGGGCCGAGCGACGCAGCAATAAGCCGCCCGAGGCGGCGAGGACCTGGCTGGAGTGGCGCGCCGCGGCGCGCCGCTTCAGCGCGTCCCTGACGCTGAAGCTGGTCGGGCTGACGGTGATCTGCGCCGCCCTGCCGGTGATCCTCTACGGCCAGTTCGAGGCGGCCGACCGGCACATGCGCGATCTGGTCACCCGCTCGGTGAAGGAGCGCAGCGCGCTGGTGGCCCAGGCCATCACTCCCCTGCTCGCCCACTCCGATCCGGTCGACCCGGGCGTGGCGAACGAGCTGGCGAAATACGTCACCGACGGCACGGCGCTGAAGCTGCTGTTCCAGCCGGTGCGCGACGGCGAGCCGCGCGGCTTCTTCTTCGTCGCCGCCGCGCCGACGATCCGCGCCGACCAGCTGCAATCCGATCTCGACGAGCTCAACCAGCGCGGCATCCTCAAGCGCCTGTCGGACGCCTGCGTCGCCGAGCTGCCGCGCGAGCTGCGCTACCGCCAGCCCGACGGCTCGGTCGAGCTCCTGACCTCGATCGTGCCGGTGCGCACCGAGCGCGGCTGCTGGGTGCTGGTCTCGACGCACAGCACGGCGGATTTCCTGCGCACCTCGATCGGCCGGCCCTACTGGGAAACCCAGCCGGTGCGTACCGCCGCGATGATCTGCGCCGTGCTGCTGGCGCTCGCCGTGCTGACCGCGCTCAGCATCCGCAAGAGCCTGCGCCAGTTCCGCGAGGTGGCCCACGAGGTGCGCCAGGGCCGCATCGGCGAGGACGCCTTCGCCAAGCGCAACATCGTGCCCGAGCTGGGCAGCGTGGCGCGCGACTTCGACCGGCTGGTCGAGGACGTCCACCGCGTGGCGCGCGACATCCGCCAGTCGGCCGAGGACAACGCCCATTCCTTCAAGTCGCCGCTCGCCACCATCCGCGCCTCGCTCGAGCCGGTGCGCCGCGCCATGCCGCCGACCGACCAGCGCGCCCAGCGCGCGCTGGAGATCGTCGACGTCTCGGTCGACCGCCTGCAGGCCCTGGTGACGGCGGCGCAGCACCTCGACAACAACGCCGCCGACCTGATCGAGGCGCCGCGCTCGCCGATGAACCTCACCGAGATCATCGGCATGTCGGTGCTGCACTTCCGCGAGCTGATGGCCAGCCGCGACGTGCGGCTGATCCGCAGGCTCGAGCCGCGCGTGATGATCCGCGCCGCCGCCGGCGTACTGGAGATCGTGCTGCAGAACATCCTCGAGAACGCCATCAGCTTCACGCCGCCCGGCGGCACCATCGTCGTCACGCTGACGCAGAGCGAGGAGAGCATCGAGCTGCAGATCGACGACGAGGGCCCCGGCATCGACCCGCGCAAGATCGACCGCATCTTCGAGCGCTACTTCTCGCTGCGTCCGCGCCAGGCCACCGACGAGATGGCGACGCCCGCGGGGCACGCCGGCCTCGGCCTGTGGATCGTGCGGCGCAACGTCGAGGCGCTCGGCGGCCGGATCGCGGCGGCGAATCGCCTCGGTGGCGGCCTGTCCGTGACGGTGACGTTGCCGCGCAGTGGCGGTTGAGTGTCGCGATCGGGCGGACACAGTTTGAACACTGGAGACAGCTGACTCGCGCTCCTAGCTTCACGCTCACCAGCAGTGATGGAGCGGACGAGTCATGGACACCATCGCCAATCTCGCGCGGTTTCGCGAGCCCGGCTCGGCGCAGATCCACCCGGTCATCCTTTCCGGCGGCTCCGGCACGCGGCTGTGGCCGCTGTCGCGCGCGTCCTATCCCAAGCAGCTGCTGAGCCTGGTCTCCGACCGCACCATGCTGCAGGAGACGGCGGCGCGGAACCTCGACGACGTCGGCTTCACCGGCCCGCTGGTGATCTGCAACGAGGAGCACCGCTTCCTGATCGACGAGCAGCTCAAGCAGGTCGGCGTCAAGCCGCAGGCGATCCTGCTCGAGCCGGTGGCGCGCAACACCGGCCCGGCGATCACCGCGGCGGCGCTGTGGCTGCTCGACAAGGATCCCGACGCGCTGATGCTGGTGCAGCCCTCCGACCACGTGATCGCCTCGCTGCCGCGCTTCCACGACGCGATCCGCCACGGCCTCGCCGCGGCGCACGCCGGCATGCTGGTCACCTTCGGCATCAAGCCGACGCGGCCCGATACCGGCTACGGCTACATCCAGGGCGGCGACGCGGTGAACGGCACGCCCGACGTGCTCGCCGTCGAGCGCTTCGTCGAGAAGCCCGACCGCGCGACCGCGCAGCGCTTCGTCGACAGCGGCGTATTCTACTGGAACAGCGGCATCTTCCTGCTGAGCGCGCGCGCCTTCCTCGACGATCTCGCGCGCCTCAATCCGGCCATGCTCGAGGCCTGCGAGAAGGCGATCCGCGCCGGCAAGCAGGATCTCGATTTCTTCCGGCTCGACAGCGCCGCGTTCGGCGAGGCGCCGTCGATCGCCGTCGACCGTGCGGTGATGGAGCGCACCGACCGCGCCGCCGTCGTGCCGGTCGACATGGCGTGGAGCGACATCGGCTCGTGGAACGCGCTGCGCGAGATCAGCCAGCCCGACGACGACGGCAACGTGCTGCGCGGCGACGTCGTCGCCAGCCGCGTGCGCGATTCCTACATCCGCACCGACGGCCGGCTGGTGGCCGCGATCGGCGTCGAGAACGTCGTCGTCGTCGCCACCGACGACGCGGTGCTGGTGGCCGATGCCGACACCGCCGGCGAGCTGTCGGAAGTCGTCGACATGCTGCGCCAGCGCAACCGGACCGAACCGCTGACGCATGTCACGACCTATCGTCCCTGGGGCTATTACCGCACCGTCGACGCCGGCCTGCGCTACCAGGTCAAGCGCATCATGGTGAAGCCGGGCGCCAAGCTCAGCCTGCAGAAGCACTTCCATCGCGCCGAGCACTGGGTCGTCGTCCAGGGCACGGCGCTGGTGCAGCGCGGCCAGGACCGCATGCTCGTGCGCGAGAACGAGTCGGTCTACATCCCGATCGGCACCGAGCACCGCCTCGAGAACCCCGGCAAGCTGCCGCTGCAGCTCATCGAGGTGCAGTCCGGCCCCTATCTGGGCGAGGACGACATCGTGCGCGTCGAGGATCAATACGGCCGCGCCTGACCCCGCGCTGATGTCCCGGTTTGGTCACACCGTATGCGCGTCGCGGATTGGTAGAGAGCGTTACATCGGCGCTTTGCCCGCCGGGCGAGCGGCCGTCACTAACGCGACAGGTGGTGCAATGAGCAAGGTCGGGAACGCCTTTTCGATGTCACGTCGTGGTCTGCTGATCGGTGCGGGTGCGGTGGCGCTGGCCGCCTGCGATACCGACAACACGCCGATCGTCGCGAACGACGATGGCGATGCGTTGGGATATTCGGGCGCCGGCGGAGGCCTCCCGGGAGCGAATCCCGGCGGCGGTGACATCGCTTCCGGCAGCTACCGGCTGAACCCGGGCGACAAGATGCGCATCATCGTCTACGGCCAGAACCATCTGACCGGCGACTACTCGCTCGACAACGCGGGCATGCTCTCCTTCCCGCTGGCCGGCCAGATCAGGGCTGCCGGCATGACGCCGGGCGAGCTGGAGCGGGCCATCAAGGCGAAGCTCGATCCGGACTACATCCGCGGCGCCAGCGTCAGCGTCGAGGTCGCCAGCAAGCGGCCGTTCTACATCATCGGCGAGGTCCGCAACCCCGGCAGCTATCCCTATGTGTCGGGCATCAGCGTGTTCAACGCCGTCGCGCTGGCCGGCGGCTATACCTACCGCGCGCGCGAGAACGCCTTCTACATCAAGCGCACCGACAAGAGCGGACACATCGTCCGCGTCGCCGCCGACTCCAACACGGTGGTCCGGCCCGGCGACACGATCCTGGTGCGGGAACGGTACTTCTGATGACCGATGGACAGCGACGTCCCCATCTGCCGCAACGGCGCTTCCAGCTGCGCGAGTACCAGCCCAGGCGTCGCAGCCTGGCGGTCGATCCCGTGCAGCTGGCCGCGCCGGAGAAGGACGAGGGCCTGCTCGAGACGCTGCGGCGCCTGTGGCGCCAGCGGCGGATCGTCATCGCCTGCGCCGTCGTCTTCGCCGCGGCCACGACGGCGATCGCGCTGTCCCTGCCCTCGCGCTACGTCGCGGAGGCGCGCGTCCTCGTGGGTATCCAGGGTCCGCGCGTGTTCAACATCGAGGCTGCCGTCAACGACGTCAGCCCCGATGCCGAGCGCGTGCAGAACGAGGGCTTCATCCTGCAGTCGCGCATCCTCGCCAGGCAGGTGATCGACCGGCTGAAGCTCAGGGACAATCCGGAGTTCAATCCGCCGCCCAAGCAGCCGGCGGCGTGGACGCGCGTGCTCGACCCGGCGCGCTACCTGCCGACCGACTGGATGGATTGGCTCGATTCGCAGCGGCCCAAGAGCCCTCCCCCGCCGCCGCCAGATCCGGCCACGGTCGCGACCGCCACCGAGAACCGCATCATCGATGCCCTGCTCGCCCGGGTCGACGTTTCGACGCTCGGCCGCTCGCATGTGCTGAGCGTCAAGGCCGATTCGACCAACCCGTCGACCGCCGCGTCGATCGCCAACGTCCTGGCCGACGTCTATCTCGAGGCTCAGCGGCAGGAAAAGATCGCCTCGATGGGGCGCGTCGAGAAGTTCCTGATGGGCCGCGTCACCGAGCTGCGCGAGCAGGTGCGCCGTTCCGACCAGGCCGTCGAGGACTATCGCCGCGAGCATCAGCTGTACAAGAGCGGCTCGAGCGGCAGCGTCACCACCCAGCAGCTCAGCGAGCTCAACACCCAGCTGACCGCGGCGCAGACCGCCAAGGCCGATGCCGAGGCGAAGTTGCGCGAGGCGCAGGAACTCACCCGCGGCGGGCTGGGCAAGGACAGCGTGCCCGAGGTGCTGCGCTCGCCGCTGATCGCCTCGCTCAAGCAGGCGCAGGCCGACGCCGAGCGCAAGGCGGCCGAGCTGTCGGCATCCTATGGCGAACGCCATCCGCTGATGCGCAGCGCCCGCGCCGACGCCGCCAACATCGCCGCCCGCGTCAACGCCGAGATCGCCAAGACCGTGGACGGCCTGGCGCGCGAGGCGCGGCAGGCGGCCGCCCGCTACGAGACGCTGAAGCAGACCTTCGAGCGCCTGAAGAAGACGATGGGCACGGTGAACGACGCTTCGATCCAGCTCGAGGCGCTGGAGCGCGACGCCGCGGTCAACCGCAGCCTGCTCGAGGCGATGCTGCAGCGTGCCAAGCAGACCATCGGCATCGAGGACTTCCAGCAGGCCAACGCCAAGCTGGTATCGCCCGCCAGCCCGCCGGTGGCGCCGAGCTATCCGCCCAAGGGGCTGATCATCTTCCACGGCACGCTCGCCGGCCCGATCACCGGCGCGGCCATCGCGCTCTTGCGCGAGGGCGGCGACCGCACCTTCCGCCGCGCCGACCAGGTGGTCAGCGCGACGGGCCTGCCGGTGATGTCGGTCGTGCCGCATCTGCCGGGCCGCACGCCGGCGCCCGTGCACGTGCTGCGCCAGCCGGTGTCGGCCTTCAGCGAGGCGCTGCGTCGCCTGCACATCAGCCTGGAGCTGTCGGAGACCGAGGAATCACCCAGGACCGTGCTGTTCAGCTCGGCGGCGCCGGCCGAGGGCAAGTCGGTGATGGTGGCCTCGCTCGGCCGGCTGCTCGCCAGCAACGGCAAGCGCGTGCTGCTGATCGACTGCGACTGGCGCTGCCCGCGCCTGCACCAGACCTTCCGCTGCAGCAATCGCGTCGGCCTGGCCAACGTGCTGGGCGAGAAGGACACTGTGCTGACCGACGCCATCCATCACGACACCCTGTCGGGCGTCGACGTGATGCCGGCGGGCAACTGGAATCCGCGGCAGTCGCACCTGATCACCTCGGACCGCATGCGCCACCTGCTGGCCGCGCTCGAGCCCGAGTACGACTCGATCATCCTCGACACGCCGCCGGTCCTGGTCGCCGCCGAGGTGCTGGCGCTGTCGCGGCTGGTCAGCAAGGTGGTGTTCGTCGTGCGCTGGGGTCACACGCGGCGCGAGGCGGTGCTCGAGGCGCTCAAGCAGCTCCTCGAAGCACAGGGCGACGTCGCCGGCGTGGTGCTCTCGCGCGTCGTCGCCAGGCAGTACAGCCAGTACGCCTACGGCACGCCGATCTACGACTACCCGCGCTCGACCACCATGGCGAGGATCGCGTGACGGCCAGCATGGCGCCGGCCGCCGAGGTGCTGTTCGTCACGCGCTACTACCGGCCGGAGCTGATCGGCTCCGGCCCGTTCACCGCCGACATCGCCGAGTTCCTCGCCGGGGTCGGCCGCGACGTCACCGTCGTGACCGCGCTGCCGCACTATCCCCTGCCCGAGGTGTTTCCCGACTATCGCGGCGGCGCAAAGCGGCACGAGATGTTCAACGGCGTGCGGGTCGAGCGCGTATCGACCGGCGCGCCCAGTCGTCCATCGGCCGCCGCGCGCATCGTCAACGAGGCCGGCTTCCTGCTGCGCGGCCTGGGCTCGCTGGCGTTGGGCCGCGTGCCCCGCCATCGTGTCGTGCTGGCGCTCTGCCCGTCGGTGCTCGGCGTGGCGCTGGGCGTGCTGGCGCGGCGGCGCGGCGGTGTCTGCGTCGCCATCGTGCACGACATCGAGTCGGGGCTGGCCGCGGGTGTCGGCATGGTGAAAGGCGGCGGCATGGCCAGGCTGATGCGCGCGGTCGAGCGCCTGGTGCTCAACCGCGTCGACCTGGTCGCCGTGCTGTCGGCGGAGATGCGCGACCACTTGCGCTCCATCGGCATCACCGCGCCGATCGAGGTCGTGCCGCTGTGGGTCGACACCGATCGCGTGCAGCCGGTCGCGGTGCCGCCCGCACAAGGACCGGTCAAGGTGCTCTACAGCGGCAATTTCGGCCGCAAGCAGGGCATGGGCCAGGTCATCGCGCTGGCCGAGGTGCTGGCGGCGCGCCGGCCCGACATCGAGATCATCCTGCGCGGCAGCGGCAGCCAGGTCGGCGCGCTGGCCGAGGAAGTCGGCCGTCTTGGCCTCGACAATGTGCGCCTCACGGAGCTGACGCCGAATGAGGGGCTGAGCGCGGCGCTGGCCGCCGGCGACGTCCATCTCGTGCCGCAGAATCCCGACACCGCCTCCTTCGCCGTGCCGTCCAAGGCCTTCAACATCATGGCGGTGGGCCGGCCGTTCGTCGCCACGGCGCGACCGGGCACCGTGCTGTGGCGGCTGCAGGAGAGCACCGGCGCGTTCCTCTGCGTGCCGCCCAACGATCCGGAAGCGTTCGCCGCCGCCGTGCTGCGTCTGGCCGACGATCCTTCGCTGCGCGACGAGCTCGGCCGGCGCGGCCGGCGCTTCGTCGAGCATCACTGTGCCAAGCCCAAGGTGCTGGGCGATTTCGTGAGCCGCCTCGATGCTCTCGCTGCCGGCGCATGAGGAGAAGATCCTCGTCCTGGAGCCCGATGCCGAAGGGCATGCCCAGGAGTGGCTGCGCTACCTGATCGATTTCGTATCGGCGGGCGATCGCCATCGCATGGAGATCGTGGCGCCGCCGGCGCTCTGCGACGCGCTGCGCCCCGCCCTGGTCAACGGCGCGCATCGAAGGATCGTGCTGTCGCCGCTGTCGCCCGCCGAGCATCGGCTGTGCACGCATCGCAAGCTCGCGGTTTCCGGATTTGCGCGCTGGTGGGTGATGCGTCGCCATCTCAGGCGCAGCGGCGCGCACACCGGCTTCTTCCTCTCGATCGATCACCTGTCGCTGCCCTTGGCCTTCGGCCTGGGCGTCGGCGGTGCGCGGATGTCGGGCATCCTGTTTCGCCCGTCCGTGCATTACGGCGTGCTGGGCTCATATCATCCCACCCGCGGCGAGCGTCTGCGTGACCTGCGCAAGGCGCTGCTCTACCGGCTGATGCTGCGCAATCCGGCGCTGCACTCGGTGCTGTCGCTCGATCCGTATTTCCCCGGTTATGCCATGTCGCATTACGGCCGCGGCGAGAAGGTGCAGGTCCTGCCCGATCCGGCGCACGCCGCCAGCCATCCCGCCGTCGCACTCGATCGCTTCATCGACTACGCGCCGAAGGGCCGCGTCGGCCTGCTGCTGTTCGGTTACCTCACGCGGCGCAAGGGCCCGATCGAGCTGCTCGAGGCCTTGCGCAGGCTGCGGCCACAGACGGCTGCGCGCGTGGCCGTGATGCTCGCCGGCCGCGTCGATCCGGAGATCCGCGCCGAGCTCGACATCCGCCACCGCACGCTGTCGCAGGCGCGGCCCGAGTTGTGGCTGCAGATCGCCGACCGCCGCCTCGACAGCGCCGAGATCGATTCACTGATCGAGCGCAGCGGCGTCGTGCTGGCGCCCTATCAGCGCTTCGTCGGCTCCAGCGGCGTGCTGCTGTGGGCGGCCCGCGCCGGCCGGCCGGTGCTGACCCAGGATTTCGGCCTCATCGGCCGGCTCACGCGCGATTACGGCCTGGGTCTTGCCACCGACTCTTCCGATCCCGGCTGCCTTGCTTTCGCCATCGAGCGCATCGTCGAAGGCGGCACGCAGGCGCTGTTCGATCCTGCCGGTGCCGAACGATTCGTCGCCTCGCGCACGCCGGCGCAGTTTGCAGCGCGGGTGATGGGCGGCACGTCGATCGCCTCACATTGATCACAAGACCCTCGCTATCGCAGCATGGAGAATCGCCGCGTCGCAGCGTTCATCCCCCGGACGCAGACGAGGAGCACAGCACGATGAGAAACAGCGTCGCGCATCGCGCGCAGGTCGCCGAGCGGTTCGACGATCGCGCGCCGGAGCGAATCGAGAAGACCGCCGCCGGCCGCAAGGCCGTGTCGGAGCCGATCGTGCGGCGCATCGCCGGCGTTCTCGACGGCGTCTCGATCCTGGTCGCGGGTGCCGTGGCGACGCATTGGGCATCGGATGGACTCGACTGGCGCATGCTGGCGCTCGCCGTGCCGCTCGGCACGCTGCTTGCGGTCAATTTTCTCCATCTGCTGGGCAGCTACGGCTTCGAGCGCTTCGCGCGCCTCGACGATGGCGTGTCGCGCGTCCTGCTTTCCTGGCTGCTGGCGCTGGGCACGCTCGCCGTCGTCGCCTATGTCGCCACCCCGAACGGCAGATCGGGCGGCGCCTGGCTGATGCTGTGGTTCACCGGCGGCCTGAGCCTGCTGCTGCCGATCCGCCTCGTGCTCTTCCACCTCGTGCGCAAATGGCGCCGCGAGGGCCGGCTGGGCGAGCTCGTCGCCATCGTCGGCGCCGGGCCGATCGCCCAGCGTCTGCTGCGCCAGCTTCACGCATCCGCCGGCCCCAGCCTGCGCATCGTCGGCGTCTACGACGACGATGCCGCTTCGCTGCCGCCGCGCTGCATGGGTCTGCCGATCCGCGGCACGGTCGACGACCTCGTGCGGGATGCCCGCAACATGGGCATCGACACCGTGATCGTGGCCATGCCGCTGTCGGTCGATCGCGCGCTGACCGACACGATGAACAAGCTCGCGCTGCTGCCGGTCGACGTGCGGCTCTGCCCCGACGCCTTCGGACTGGGCCTGGGCAAGGTCGAGGTCAGCCATCTCGGCGGGCTCACCTTCCTCAACGTGCTGAACCGGCCGCTGCGCGACTGGCAGTGGATCGCCAAGGAGATCGAGGACCGCGTGCTGGCCGCCGGCATCCTCGCCCTGATCTCGCCGCTGATGCTGGCGGTCGCGCTGCTGATCAAGCTCGACAGCCCGGGGCCGGTGTTCTTCCGGCAGAAGCGCTACGGCTTCAACAACCAGCTCATCGAGATCTGGAAGTTCCGCACCATGCATCACGCCGCGCAGGACGTGAACGCCGAGCAGCTCACCCGACGCAACGATCCGCGCATCACCCGCATCGGCGCCTTCCTGCGCCGCACCAGCATCGACGAGCTGCCGCAGTTCATCAACGTGCTGCGCGGCGAGATGTCGATCGTCGGCCCGCGCCCGCATGCGCCGCGCGCCAAGGCCGGCACGCTGCTGTACACCGACGCCGTGCGCTACTACGACGCGCGCCACCGCGTGAAGCCGGGCATCACCGGCTGGGCGCAGGTCAATGGCTGGCGGGGCGAGACCGACACGATCGAGCAGATCCGCCGGCGCGTCGAGCACGACCTGCATTACATCGACAACTGGTCGATCCGCCTCGACCTCAAGATCATCGCCCGCACCGCGCTGGGCGGCTTCACGGGGCACCATGCATTCTGAGCGACAGAACGGCCGCGCACCGCGCTGCCTGTGGCTGACGCTCTCCGATCCGGAGCCGCGTCACAACGGCCAGTACGTCTATTCCGGTGGCCTGATCGACGCCGTCATCGAGGCCGGCGCCGAGGTCGAGGTGCTGGGCCTGGCGCGGCCCGAATCGCCACGCTGCAACGGCTGGCGCGAACCGCACGTCGTCTGGTGGCTGCCGGCCAACGCGCCGCTGCCGCGCTGGAAGAGTCTGCTGTCGCCCCTGCCGCACATGGCCCATCGCTGCCACACCGCCAGCACGCGCCGCATCCTCGACGACCTGCTGGCGCGCGGCGGCTGGGACGGCATCGTCTTCGACAGCATCTCGGGCGCCTGGGCGCTGCCGCGCATCCTCAAGCGCTATGGCGGCCGCGGCGACCGGCCGAAGCTGGTCTACATCTCGCACAATCACGAGGAGAGCCTGCGCAGCCGCGTCGCCGGCAGCCAGGCGCATATCCTCAAGCGCCTGGCCAGCAAGCTCGACGCCTACAAGGTGTCGCGCCTCGAACGCACCCTGGTCGACGCCGTCGACGTCGTGACCGCGATCACGCCCGAGGATCTCTCGCTCTACCGCGAGCGCCATCGCGACAAGCCGATGGACGTGCTGACGCCCGGCTATCACGGGCGGCGTGTGCCGTCGCGACAGATCACGCCGCAACTGCCGCATCGCGCCGTGATCGTCGGCAGCTTCGACTGGGTCGCCAAGCGCATGAATCTCGAGGAGTTCGTCAGTGTCGCCGATCCGATGTTCGCCGAGGGCGGCGTCGAGCTGCAGGCGGTGGGCAGCGCCGAGGAGTCCTTCCTCGACAAGCTGCGCCGCACGGTGAAGGCGAGCTCCTTCACCGGCACGGTCGACGACGTCACCGGCTTCATGAACGACGCGCGCGTCGCCATCGTGCCCGAGCGCAACGGCGGCGGCTTCAAGCTCAAGCTGCTGGAGTACGTCTTCAACCGCCTGCCGATCTTCGGCCTGGCCGAGGCCTTCGCCGGCGTGCCGCTGCGCCATGGCGAGAGCGCCATGATGTTCCCCGACCATGCGTCGCTGGCGCGCGGCGTGCTCGAGATGATCGACGACGTCGAGCTGCTGAACGGCCTGCAGGAGCGCGCCTACGAGGTCTGCCGCGACCGCTTCGAATGGTCGACGCGCGGGCGCCAGATCCTGGCGGCGATCGGCTGAGCCATGGTCGGCAGCAACACCCCGCGCTCGCTCGACTGGATCGACACGACCCTGATCGTGATCTTTCTCGCCGGGCTCTACATGGGCGTCTCGCTGCCGATCACCTCGAAAATCCCGCTGACCTGCGCGCCGTCGGGCTTCGCTGGCATGGCCATGCTCTGGCGCCGGCGCGACCAGATCGCGCCGAGGCACCTCGCCGGCCTGTTCCTCGTGGTCGCGCTCTATCTCGGCTCGATCTTCACCGCCGCCGACTACAGCTACCTCGGCAAGCGCTCCACCGGATTGCTGCAGCTGGCCTACTCCCTGGTGGTCGGCTACGCCCTGTTCATCACCCTGGTGCAGGGCGAGCGGCGGCAGGTGTCGATGATCCTGTTCGGCTTCTGCCTGTTCATCATCATCGGCTGCCTGCTGGAGAGCTATGCCGGGCTGCGCTCGATCAGCGACGCGGTGCGCGAGAAGATCTTCGACGCGGCCTATGTCTACGACGCCGACCTGCGCGACGAGATCCTCTACGGCAAGGTCAGGCCAAAGCTGTTCACGTCGGAGCCGTCGGCCGTCACCTTCGGCTTCACGCATTTCTGCTCGGTCTGGCTGGTGACGTCGCCCTGGCGCTACAAGCTCGTGGTCTATGCCGGGCTCGTCGGCTGCGCCCTGATCGTCATGCCGGGGCCGACGCTGGTGCTGATGCTGCTGCTGGCGATCCCCTACTTCATCTTCCTGTCGGGTGTGGTCGACGGCGTGCGCCACGGCTCGACGGCGACGCGGCTGATCGGCGGGCTGGCGATGTCGATGGTCGTGCTGGGCGTCGCGGTCTGGATCGGCAACATGTTCTTCGCCGAGCGCCTGAAGGAGCTGGCCGGCGGCAAGGACGCCAGCTTCTTCTACCGCTTCACCGGCCCGATGCTGGTGGCCTTCGAGATG
>CAYNOF010000553.1:0-3321 GCA_964398335.1 uncultured Rhizobiaceae bacterium | reverse complement strand
ATGGCGAGACGTTGTTCACTCTCGCCGCCCAGCTCAATCAGCGTCGTGCAGCTCGCGATCGACCGCTCGTAGGAAACTTGCTCGATGGCTTCACAACGGCGCCACAGCTCGGCCCGGTCCTGTGGCCACGCATCGCTGGCTACGAGTGCCACGACGAAGGCAACAACGCCAGCACGCCACCTCATCGCAGGCCGTAGGCCGCGAGTCGGGTGTCGACGCGCCCGTCGAGCTTCTTCGCCTCGGCGATGTCGGCCGCGCCGCCGTCGGCATCGCCGCGGCGCTGGCGGGCAAGGCCGCGGCCGTAGAGCGTCAGCGCGTCGTAGCGCTGCCGGCTGAGCGCGGCGTTGAAATCGGCGATCGCCGCGTCGAGGCGGCCGGTGCGCAAGAGCGCCATGCCGCGGTCGCGGCGCACGTCGGGTTGCTCGGGCTCGACCTTGAGCGCGAGGTCGAAATCGGCGATGGCGGCGTCGAGGCGGTCGGCGTCGAGATGCAGGATCGCGCGCAGGCGGGCGGCGAGCGCGAAATGCGGCTGCAGGCGCAGCGCCTCGTCGCTCATCTGCAGCGCTTCCGACATCTGCTTGGCGCGCATCGCGTCGAGGCAGGCATGCGCCCAGTGGTCGGGATCGATACGGCGGCCGGCTTCGCGGTCTTGCCGGCCGCGTTCCTCGTCGCCCAGGGCCTCGTAGGCCCGGGCGCGCTCGTACCAGGCCTTGGCGAAAGTGTCGTCGAGACGGATCGCCTCGGCGAAATCGCCGACAGCCTGCTCGTAGCGTTTCATCCAGGTCAGCAGGATGCCACGCAGGTAGTGCACGACCGGGTTGGACGGGTCGAGCGCGACCATCGCGTCGTAGTCGCGGATCGCGCGTTCGTGCTCGTCCTTGCCGTACCAGGCCTGGCCGCGCCAGCGCCAGGCATCGGCGAACCAGGGGTTGATGCGCAGGGTCTCGCTGAGATCGGCGATCGCCTTGTCGTCGTCGCCCTGCCAGTGATGCGCCACGCCGCGATTGTAGAGGATGACCGCGCGGCTCTGCTCGGCCTCGGCGCCGGAGTCGATCAGCCGCGTGCAGCTCTCGATCGAGACCTGCAGGCTCGAGCCGTCGTCACCTTCGCAGCGCCGCAAAAGTTCGGCGCGGTCCTGCGCCAGGGCGGGCACCGCCGCCAGAGCCAACGAGATGCTCAGCAAAAGCGCTCTCATGGTCGCCTCGCCAGAATGCCACCTCACGCCAAACGGAACCGGCCCTCCAGCGTTGCCGGGATCGGTCCACCTGTCACCCAGTCTAGCAGTTCCGCCGTGTGTGCAAGCGGAATGCCAGTCCCCGCGCCGATCTGGCCGATGCAGCCGAAATTGCCCGCCGCGATCACGTCGGGCCGCAGGCTCTCGATGGCGGCGACCTTGCGATCACGGAGCCGGCGCGACAGGACGGGCTGCAGCACCTGGTAGGTGCCGGCCCAGCCGCAGCACAGATGGCCCTCGGGCACGTCCTTCACGACGAAACCGGCGGCGCGCAGGAGAGCCTTTGGCGGTTCAGTGAGCTTCTGGCCGTGCTGCATCGAGCAGGCGGCGTGGTAGGCGATCACCACGGGCGAGCCGTCCTCGCGCACCGGCCTGCCCACCGGCCGCAGCCAGTCGGGCGGCAGGACCTCACTGACGTCGCGTGCGAGGTTCGCCACCGCCGCGGCGCCGCCGCGCCACTGATCGTCGTCGGCCAGCAGGTGAGCGTAGTCCTTCAGCGTCGTGCCGCAGCCCGAGGCGTTGGCGACGATGGCGTCGAGCGGGCCGTCGAGCTCGTCGATCCACGCCGCGATGTTCGCCCGCGCCAGATCGCGCGCCGCCTCACGCTGGCCGGTGTGCAGCACCGAGGAGCCGCAGCAGCCCGCGTTCTCGGCGATCACGACCTCGATGCCGTGGCGCGTCAGCAGCCGCACCGTGGCCTCGTTGACCTGCGGTGCCAGCACCTGCTGGCCGCAGCCGTTCATCAGCGCGACACGCTTGGCGCGCGTGCCTTCGGCGGCGAAGGTCTGCGGCCGGTCCACTGGCGAGGGCGGCGACAGCCGCGCCGGCACCGCCTCGAGCATGGCGCGCAGACGGCGCCAGAACGTGGCGCCGCCGGGATCGGGCGAGGTCGTGGGCAGCAGCGTGGCGAACGGCTTGGCGGCGCGGCCCAGCACCATGGCCCAGCGGAACAGGCCGGGGTTCGGCATCAGCCGGTTGAGCACGCCGCGCAGCAGGCGGTCGGCGAAGGGCCGCGGGTAGGTCTCCTCGATATGCGCGCGCGCGTGATCGACGAGGTGCATGTAGTTCACGCCCGACGGGCAGGTCGTCATGCAGGCGAGGCACGACAGGCAGCGGTCGATGTGACGGGCGACGATATTGGTCGCCGGCGCGTCGCGCTCCAGCATGTCCTTGATCAGGTAGATGCGCCCGCGCGGGCTGTCGCGCTCGTCGCCCAGCGTCACGAAGGTCGGGCAGGTCGCGGTGCAGAAGCCGCAATGCACGCATTTGCGCAGGATCGTGTTGGCGCGGTCGATGTCGGGATCGGCGAGCTGGGCCGGGGTGAAGTTGGTCTGCATCGTCAGCCGCCGGCGAAGATCGAACGCGGATCGAAGCTCTCCTTCACCCGACGCGACAGCGCAGCGAGTGCAGCCGGTTGCGGCTGGAACGCCGGCACGGATGTGCGTATGGATTCGGGCGCGCGGATCAGCGTGGCGTGGCCACCGGTGCTGCGCAGCGCATCGCGCACGATGGCGGCGTTGGCTTCGCGCGTCGTGAGCCAGATCAGGCCGCCTGACCAGTCGTATTGCACGCGCGCATCGGGCAGGCGGGCGCGGATCGCGGCGACAACCGCAGCGCCATCGCTCGGTGGGCAGGAGAGCTTCCACAGCAAGCGATCGGCGTCGCTCGACAGCGGCCTGGCGTCGCGCAGCTCGGTCCACAAGAGGCGCGAGCGCATGGAGTGCAGCTCTTCCATCTGCGGCGCGATGCCGGCGAATTGCTCGCGCAGCGCGGTCATGCGGGCTTCGGCCGAAGGGGCCACGCCTTCGATGCGCAGGGCGGTGATGGCGCCGCCCTGTTTGGTCACGAGATCGATGCCGCTCCTGGCCGCGATCTCGGCCGGCAGGTGGGCGGCGCCGCTGACTTCGTTCGGGCTGCCCATCGCGGCGCACATCGCCTGGACGGCCGTGGCGTCGTCGAGGCCGACCAGCATCAGGGTGCGCAGCTTCTCTGCCGCGGGCACGACCTTCACCGTGATCTCGTGCAACGCGGCGAGCGTGCCGCGCGAGCCGGCGAGCAGCTTGGAGAGATCGTAGCCGGTGACGTTC
>CAYNOF010000552.1:0-4038 GCA_964398335.1 uncultured Rhizobiaceae bacterium | reverse complement strand
TCGTTGCTTTCACTGCGATTCGATCGACGGCGATGCCAAGGATCTCCGCCACGCGCGCGCGCATGCGCTCGCGGTGCGGGCCGACCCTGGGCCGTTCGCAGATGATCGTGACGTCGAGGTTGACGATACGCCCGCCGCGCCTGGTCACGAGATCGGCGGCGTGGCGCAGGAAGCGATCGGACGATGCGCCGCGCCACTGGGGATCGGAGGGCGGGAAATGCAGGCCGATATCGCCGGCGCCGATCGTGCCGAGCAGCGCGTCGGTCAGCGCGTGCAGCGCGACGTCGGCGTCGGAGTGGCCGGCGAGGCCCTGCGTGTGCGGCACGGATACGCCGCAGAGCGTCACCGCGTCGCCAGGGCCGAAGGCGTGCACGTCGAAGCCGGTGCCGGTGCGGGTCTCCATGGGCAGGGCGAGCTCCCGTTCGGCGCGCGCGAGGTCGGCGTTGGTCGTGATCTTGAAGTTGCGCTCCGAGCCCTCGACCAGCGCCACGCGACAGCCGGCCCTCTCGGCCACGGCGGAGTCGTCGGTCAGCGCCGTGGTGTCGTCATCGCCCAGCGCGGCGACGGCGCGGTGAGCCTGGAGGATGCGCTCGAAGCGGAAGACCTGCGGGGTTTGGGCACGCCAGAGAAGGTGGCGCGAGACGGTGGCCGACACCATCGTCTCGCCATCGGCGCGCTTCAGCGTGTCGGCGAGCGGCACGGCGGCGAGGGCGCCATCGACGCCGTCGCGGCCCGCCGCCTCCAGGGTGCGGGTGATGGTGCCGGCATCGACCAGCGGCCGGGCCGCGTCATGGATGGCGACAAACTCGATGTCCCGTCCGGCCAGGGCCTCCAGCCCATTGAGCACCGAGCGCTGGCGGGTGGCGCCTCCCATGACCGGCGCCGGCAGGTCGAGCCCGGCCATGGCTGCGTCATAGAGCGGCAGGTCCGCCTCGGCGATGACCACCTGCAGCAGGCCGATGCGGGGATGGCTGGCGAACCGTTCGACGGCCAATCGCAGCACCGGGACGCCCGAAAGGCCCAAATATTGCTTCGGAAGGGCTGCCCCGACGCGATGGCCGCGGCCGGCGGCCACGATCAGCGCGGCGGTAGGCGGGAAAACCGGTGTGGGCATTGGACGATCATACAATCGGGACCATCGGTCGAAAGGGTTGAAACGACCGGGTCGACGCGCTACCACTGTGGTCAAGATTTACGCAGATCAGAAATTGCATAGAAAATGAGCAGCGTAGTGCCGCAACCCTCTGCGACCTCGGCGCCGATCACCATTGGCGGCGTGACCCTGGAGGCGCCCGTGATCCTGGCGCCGATGTCCGGGGTGACTGACCTGCCGTTCCGCCGGCTGGTGAAGAGCGAGGGGGCGGGGCTGGTCGTGTCGGAGATGATCGCCAGCCAGGCGATGATCCGCGAGAACCGCAAGACCCTGCTGATGGCCGCGCGCGGCGAGGACGAGAATCCGATGGCGGTGCAGCTCGCCGGCTGCGAGCCCGAGGTGATGGCCGAAGCGGCCAGGCTCAACGAGGACCGCGGCGCGCACATCATCGACATCAATTTCGGCTGCCCGGTGAAGAAGGTCGTCAACGGCCACGCCGGCTCCTCGCTGATGCGCGACGAGCTGCATGCCGCGAAGATCCTCGAGGCCACCGTCAAGGCGGTGAAGATTCCGGTGACGCTCAAGATGCGCAAGGGCTGGGACGAGCGTTCGCAGAACGCGCCCAGCCTGGCGCGCATCGCCGAGCAGAGCGGCATCCGCATGATCACCGTGCATGGCCGCACGCGCTGCCAGTTCTACGAGGGCCGCGCCGACTGGGCCTTCATCCGCGCGGTGAAGGAAGCGACGACGCTGCCGGTGATCGTCAACGGCGACATCACCTCGTTCGACGACGTGATGACGGCGCTGACGCAATCCGGCGCCAACGGCGTGATGATCGGCCGTGGCGCCTATGGCCGTCCGTGGTTCCTGCGCCAGGTCGCGCATTTCCTGCGTACCGGCGAGCGGCCGGACGATCCGTCGCTGCAGCGCCAGTACGAGCTGCTGTCGCGCCACTTCGAGGACACGCTGGCGCATTACGGCGAGCATGCCGGCGTGCGCATGGCGCGCAAGCACATCGGCTGGTACTCCAAGGGCCTGCCGGGCTCGGCCGAGTTCCGCTCGACGGTGAACCGCGTCGCCGATCCGGCCGAGGTGCGTCGTCTGGTGAGCGAGTTCTACGCCGCCGCGATCGACCGCGGCCACACGCGCACCTTCATTCCCGAGCGCGAGGCCGCCTGAGATGGCACCGCGCGCCGCCCTTGCCGTTTCCAAGCGCAACCGGCCGGTACCGACCTCGGATGCGATCCTCGCCGCGCTGGTCGAGGCTACCATCGTGGTCGACGGCGACGACACCGTGCTCTACGCCAACCCGGCGGCCGAGCAGTTCTTCGGCACCGGCGCGTCGCTCCTGATCGGCCATCCGCTCGAGGATTTCCTGCCCAAGGACTCGCCGGCTTTCTCGCTGCTGACGCAGGTACGACTGAGCTCGGCGGCGGTGAGCGAGAGTGGCGTGACCTTGAGTTCGCCGCGCATCGGCTCGAGGTTCGTCGCCATCCTGATGTCGCCCGTGCACGATGGCGACGAGCGCGTGGTGATCTCGCTGCTCGAGCAGTCGATCGCGCGCAAGTTCGACAACCAGATGCTCCACCGGGGCGCGGCACGTTCGGTCAGCGCCATGGGCTCGATGCTGGCGCACGAGGTGAAGAACCCGCTGTCCGGCATCCGCGGCGCGGCGCAGCTCATCGAGCAATCGCTGGGCGAGGACGAGCGCGAGCTGACGCAGCTGATCTGCGACGAGACCGATCGCATCGTCGCCCTGGTCGACCGCATGGAAGCCTTCGCCGACGGCCGCCCGGTCGAGCGCGGCCCGGTCAACATCCATCAGGTGCTGGGCCACGTGCGCAAGGTCGCCGAGAACGGCTTCGGCCGGCGCGTGAAGTTCATCGAGAACTACGATCCGTCGCTGCCCTCCGTCTGGGGCAATCGCGACCAGCTCATCCAAGTGTTTCTCAATCTGGTGAAGAACGCCTGTGAAGCGGTTCCGGAAGAGGGCGGCGAGGTGACTCTCTCGACCGCCTATCGGCAAGGCGTGCGGCTTGCCGTTCCGGGCGTGCAGACCAAGGTGCATCTGCCGCTGGTGGTCTCGGTGCAGGACAACGGTCCGGGCATCGAAGACGCCATCCGCGATCAGGTGTTCGACGCGTTCGTCACCAGCAAGGTCAACGGCACCGGGCTCGGACTCGCCCTGGTCGCCAAGATCGTCAATGACCATGGAGGGGTCGTCGAGTTCGACAGCGAACCGAGGCGGACGGCCTTCAACGTCATGCTGCCCATGCAGCCGGTGACGCGGGAAGAACCGTTGCGCAGCGGCAGCTAGCCAGCGGAGCCCCTCATGTCCCCCGCCAACGCCGTCATCCTCGTCGCCGACGATGATCGGGCGATCCGCACGGTGCTCAGCCAGGCGCTCGGCCGCCAGGGCTACGACGTGCGCTGCACCGGCAACGCCGCCAACCTGTGGAGCTGGATCCAGGACGGCATCGGCGACCTGGTGATCACCGACGTGGTGATGCCCGACGACAACGGCCTCGACCTGATCCCGCGCATCCGCAAGCTGCGGCCCGACCTGCGCATCATCGTGATGAGCGCGCAGACCACGCTCTTGACCGCCGTGCGCGCCGCCGAGCGCGGCGCTTTCGAGTACCTGCCCAAGCCCTTCGACCTGAAGGAACTGGTGGCCGTGGTCGGCCGCGCGCTGGCGACCCAGCCGGCGCGCGCCAGCGAGCCTGAGATGCCCGAGAACGGCAATGGCGAGCGCCTGCCGCTGATCGGCCGCTCGCCGGCGATGCAGGAGATCTACCGCACCCTTGCACGGCTGATGTCGACCGACCTGTCGGTGATGATCTCCGGCGAATCGGGCACCGGCAAGGAGCTGGTGGCGCGCGCGCTGCACGACTACGGCAAGCGGCGCAACGGGCCGTTCGTGGCCATCAACATGGCGGCGATCC
>CAYNOF010000551.1:0-7931 GCA_964398335.1 uncultured Rhizobiaceae bacterium | reverse complement strand
GTGATCATCACCGTGCGGATGCCCATGCGGCGCAGCTCCGAGAAGCGTTCCTTGATGCCGCCCTTGACGATGTCCTTGAGCTGCACGATGCCCAGGATCTGGCCGTCGCGCGACACCGCCAGCGGCGTGGCGCCCTGCTTGGCGATGCCGGCGGCGATCTCGTGCAGCTCGCGCGGCGCCGGCTTGCCGCCGCCCAGGCTCTCGACATGCGCGAGGATGGCGTCGACCGCGCCCTTGCGGATCACCGCGCCGTCGATATCGACGCCGCTCATGCGGGTCTGCGCCGTGAAGGGCACGAACTTCGCCTGCGCACCGGCGACCTCGCCGGCGCGCAGGCCATGCTGCTCCTTGGCCAGCACGACGATCGAGCGGCCCTCCGGCGTCTCGTCGGCCAGGCTGGCGAGCTGCGCGGCGGTGGCGAGCTCCAGCGCCGTCACGCCCTGCACCGGCAGGAAGGCGGTGGCCTGGCGGTTGCCGAGCGTGATCGTGCCGGTCTTGTCGAGCAGCAGGGTGTCGACGTCGCCCGCCGCCTCGACGGCGCGGCCCGACATCGCCAGCACGTTGAAGCGCACCAGGCGATCCATGCCGGCGATGCCGATGGCCGAGAGCAGGCCGCCGATCGTGGTCGGGATCAGCGTCACGAAGAGCGCGATCAGCACCACCACGGACACCGTGCCGCCGGCGTACTCGGCGAAGCTCGGCACGCTGCCCACGGCGAGGATGAAGATCAGCGTCATGCCGGCCAGCAGGATGCCGAGCGCGATCTCGTTGGGCGTCTTGTGGCGCTGCGCGCCCTCGACCAGCGCGATCATGCGGTCGAGGAAGGTCGAGCCCGACGCCGCGGTGATGCGCACCTTGATGGTGTCGGACAGCACGCGCGTGCCGCCGGTGACCGCCGAGCGGTCGCCGCCGGCCTCGCGGATCACCGGCGCGGACTCGCCGGTGATCGCCGATTCGTCGACCGTGGCGACGCCCTTGATCACCTCGCCGTCGGCCGGGATCAGCACGCCGGCGCTGACCTCGACCGTGTCGTTGACGCGCAACTCGGTGGCCGAGACGGTCTCGTAGACATCGCCGAAGCCGATCATCCGGCGCGCCTTGGTGTCCTGGCGCATGCGCCGCAACGTCGCCGCCTGGGCGCGGCCGCGGCCTTCGGCGACCGCCTCGGCGAAGGTCGCGAACAGCACCGTGATCCACAGCCAGGCGACGATCTGCGCGCTGAACAGGATATCGGGCGCGTGCTTGATGATGTCGCGCACCATCAGGATGGTGGCGGCGAACGCCACCAGCTCGACGGTGAACATCACCGGGTTGCGCGCGAGTTGGCGCGGGTCGAGCTTCTTGAACGACTCGATCGCCGCGACGCGCAGCATCGCGCCATCCATGCCGGCGAATTTCTTGCGGGAAGCCATGACAGTGATCTCCGCTCAGAAGAGCTTGCCGGCGGCGCCGGCGAAATGTTCGGCGACAGGGCCCAGCGTGAGCGCCGGCAGGAAGGTCAGGCCGCCGACGATCAGGATCACGCCGACCAGCAGGCCGACCCACAGCGGGCCGTGCGTCGGCAGGGTGCCGAGGCCCTGCGCGGTCTTGCGCTTGGCGGCGAGCGAGCCGGCGATCGCCAGCACGGGCACGATGATGGCGAAGCGGCCGATGAACATGCCCACCGCCAGCACCGGGTTCCAGAACAGCGAGTTGCCGGTGAGACCCGCGAAGGCGCTGCCGTTGTTCGCCGCGGCCGACGTGGTGGCGTAGAGCATCTCGCTGAAGCCGTGCGGCCCCGGGTTCTGCACGCCCGCCGTCGCCACCGGCAGCACCGCCGCCAGCGCCAGCAGGCCCAGGATGCAGATCGGCGAGGCCAGGATGGCGATCACGGTGAGCTTCACCTCGCGGGCCTCGATCTTCTTGCCGACATACTCGGGCGTGCGGCCCACCATCAGGCCGGCCATGAACACGCTGAGGATGCAGAAGATCAGCATGCCGTAGAGGCCGGCGCCGACGCCGCCGACGATCACCTCGCCCAGCATCATGTTGATCATCGGGATCATGCCGCCCAGCGCGGTGAAGCTGCTGTGCATCGCGTTGACCGCGCCGCAGGAGGCGTCCGTGGTCACGACCGCGAACAGCGAGGACGCGACGATGCCGAAGCGCACCTCCTTGCCCTCCATGGTGCCGCCGGCGGGATCGACGCCGGCCGCGGCCAGCGCCGGCGACAGCCCGCTTTCGGACCAGTAGGTGAACAGCACGCCCGCCACGGCGACCACGCCCATGGCGGCGAGCAGGGCCCAGCCCTGGCGCTCGTCGCCGACCAGGCGGCCGAAGACGTTGGTCAGCGCGGCGCCCAGCGCGAAGATCAGCAGCATCTGCACGTAGTTCGACAGCGCCGTCGGATTCTCGAACGGATGCGCGGCATTGGCGTTGAAGAAGCCGCCGCCATTGGTGCCGAACATCTTGATGGCGACCTGCGAGGCCACCGGCCCGAGCGCGATGGTCTGCTTGCCGCCCTCGACGGTGGTGGCGTCGACATAGGCCGAAAGCGTCTGCGGCATGCCCTGCCAGACCAGGAACAGCGCGGCGATGAACGAGATCGGCAGCAGCACGTAGAGCGTGATGCGCGTCAGGTCGGCCCAGAAATTGCCGATCGTGCCTGAGCCGGTGCGCGCGAAGGCGCGCGACAGCGCCACGGCGATGCTCACGCCGGTGGCGGCCGACAGGAAGTTCTGCACCGTCAGCGCCACCATCTGCGTCAGGTAGCTCATGGTCGATTCGCCACCGTAGTTCTGCCAATTGGTGTTGGTGACGAAACTGACCGCCGTGTTGAAGGCGAGGTCGGGCGCGACGCCGGCCATGTCCTGCGGATTGAGCGGCAGGAAGGCCTGCAGGCGCTGCAGCGCGTAGACCACGACGATGCCGGCGAGGTTGAAGACCATCATGCCCAGCGCATAGTCCTTCCACGACTGTTCGCGCTTGGGATCGATGCCGCTCAGCCGGTAGAAGACACGCTCGACCGGCGCGAACACCGGCGACAGCCAGGTGCGCTCGCCCTGCACGACGCGATAGACGAAGCCGCCGAACGGTCGCGTCAGCGCGCCGATGACGAGGAAGTAGAGCGCGATCTGCGCCCAGCCCAGGACGGTCATGGTAGGGGCCTCAGAATTTCTCGGGGCGCACCAGCGCCATGGAGAGATAGACGACCAGCGCGATCAGCAACGCCGCGCCCAGGACGTAATCGAGTGTCATGGCAGCCTCCTCAGATGCGCTCGCACATGCGCACGAGCAGCGCGCCCGCGAGCCAGAGCACGGCGATGGCCGCCACGAAGACGAGATCGAGCATGGCATTCCCCAACAGGTGTGCCGGTGAGCCCGCAACCTAGAGCCCCGGTCATCAAGGTTCGATGATTCGCCGCGGCGCCCGACATAAGCGCCGCATAAAAATCGTCACGGACCACACCTAGCCATATCAGTCTGGGTGATCCTCGCCTGGGCGCGTTGAGCCAGATCAAGCCGTCGCAACCGCGCGCTTTTTTATCGGCCGCTAACGCCGACGCCGCGGGACCTGCCTCGAATCTTTACATGACCGGGCGCACCTTCGACGCCGTGTCGAAATGGAGAAGGACGATGTCGCGTGCGGTCTGGCTGGCGTTCTGCCTGCCGCTGCTGGTGGTTTCTTGCGAGGGCCTCGCTGATCCGCAGGCACCCAACCCGCCGCCGGGCGAGACGCAGACCACGCCGGCCCGCTACGGCGCAAGCCGGGGTGAGTCCGCACTCACATTGCGCTGCCGGATCTACTTCGGCTGCGTGGCCGCAGCGCGACCTTCCGACTGACACCGTTTCGACGACAACGAAGGAGCAACTTTTCGATGTCCAGTTCCTGTAGCCGCTTCGGCGATGCCTTTGCCGAGGCGATGGTCGATCGCGTGATCCCGCTGGCGCATGTGTCGCCGGGCGCGCATGTCGCGCTGATCGGGCGCAATACGCTGCCGCTGATGCTGGCGCTGCTGCATCACCATTGCGACGCCGTGTGCAGCGTCGATCCCGATGCCGCCGCCTGCGACAGCGAGCCGGTCGATCTGGCCTGGATCGTGGCGCCGGCCGAGGCGAGCGGACTGGACAATGCCCTGCGCCTGGCCTGCCGGCGCATCGCCCCGCGCGGCGCGCTGGTCGTCGGGCCGTTCGCGCGCACCGACGCCGCCGTCCTGTCGGGCGTCGACCGCTCGGCCCGGCGCCATGGCTTCGCGCTCGAGGCGGCCGACGCCGAATCGGGTCTGGTGGTGTTGTGCTCGCGCGCGCCGCGCGTGCAGTCGCTCGCCGCGTGAGGAGGTCACCATGAACAGCCAATCCCTCGAGCTGCGCGGCGCGATCGCCGCGCTGCCCACGCCGATGTGGCATGGCGCGATCGACGTCATCGCCCTGGAGGCGCTCTGCCATCGCCTGATCGATCGCGGCGTCAGCGGCCTGGTGCCCTGCGGCACGACCGGCGAGGCGCCGTTGCTGAGCGCCGAGGAGCACCAGCGCGTCGTCGCCACGTCCGTGCTGGCCTCGGCCGGCCGCGTGCCGGTGATCGCCGGCGCCGGCGGCTGCAACACGGCGGTCGCGATCGAACTGGCGAAGCGGGCGCAGGATGCCGGCGCCTCCGGCCTGCTGTGTGTGATGCCGTACTATCTGCGCCCGACGCAGGCCGGCATCGTCGCGCATATCACGGCGATCCATGATGCGGTCGCGCTGCCGGTCGTGCTCTACGACGTGCCGTCGCGGACGGCCTGTGCGCTGGCCGACGAGACCGTCGGGCGCCTGGCCGAACTGCCGCGCGTGGTCGGGCTCAAGGATGCCACCGCCGATATCGGGCGCGTGGCGCGGCTGCGTGCGCGCATCGGCGGCAAGCTGGCGCTGCTGTCGGGCGACGACGCCAGCCAGGCGTCGTTCCGCGCCGCCGGCGGCGACGGCTGCATCTCGGTCACCGCCAATGTCGCGCCGGCGCTGTGCGCGGCGCTGCATCGCGCCTGCGACGAGCGTGACATCGAGGAGACGACACGGCTGGCGCGCATCCTCGCGCCGCTGCACGCGGCGCTGTTCGTCGAGTCCAACCCGATCCCGCTGAAGCGCGCGCTCAATCGCCTGTCGCGGATGGCCGACGAACTGCGCCTGCCGCTCACGCCGCTCAGCGACGCGGGCGACGTCACGCTGCGTGCGGCGATGGCATTGGTCATGCCCGAGGAGGAGGACGAGGCACGTCACCGTGAGCTGGTCCGACACGCGGGCCTGCATCGCGCGGCTTGACGGGTGGCCCTCGCAAGTCGGCGCACGACAGGCCGGCGTTGGGCGCCCCGAAGGTCGCCGCCGCTGCCTGGCGCGGTGTCTCGCTGCAAAGGCTATGATCGTGCGATCCGACGCGGCAAAGCGAGCAAGGCCTGGCGATGATCACGATCTACGGCATCAAGAACTGCGACACGATGAAGAAGGCGCGCGCCTGGCTCGACGGGCACGGCGTCGCCTACGCCTTCCACGACTACAAGGCCTCCGGCGTGGAGCGGGCGCGGCTGCAGGGCTGGGCCAAGGCGGTCGGCTGGGAGACGCTGCTGAACCGTGCCGGCACGACGTTCCGCAAGCTGCCGGAGGCGGACAAGGAAGGGCTGAACGAGAGCAAGGCGATCGCACTGATGCTGGCGCAACCTTCGATGATCAAGCGGCCGGTGCTCGAGCTGGGCGACCGGCTGCTGGTCGGGTTCAAGCCCGACGACTATGCCCGGAACGTGAAGGGATAGGCCTCAGACGGCTTCCGTGCAGCTGAGCAGGGTCGCGATCAGCTCGCCCGGGGTGGTGGGCTTGGAGAGGACCGGCGCGCCCTGGAACTCCCGAGGGTGTTCGTCGCGGGCGTAGCCGGACAGGATGACGAACGGCTTGGCGCGGGCGCGCAGTTCGCGGGCGATGGGCTCGGAGGTTTCCTTGTCGCCGAGATTGACGTCGAGCACGGCGATGTCGCAGCCGGGCTCGCCGATCAGCTTCAGCGCCTTGGCGACGGAGATCGCCGGGCCGACGACCTGAAAGCCGGCGCTGGCGAGCTGCCGCGCGATGTCGAGCGCGATCAGCGCGTCATCCTCGACCACCAGCACCCGTGTGCGACAGGTGGTCTCGTTCATCGGGCCTCCCGTGCCGGCAGGACACGGGCGGCCGGGCAGGCGAGCCGCCACATCAGTCCCGATTGGGCGAAGTCGAGCTCGACGGCGCCATCGAGGCTGAGCTCGGCCATGCTCTTGATGACGGTCGAACCGAAACCGCGATGGGCGGGGGCGACGACGGCCGGGCCGCCGCGCTCGATCCAGCTCATGGCGAAGCGCGGGGCCGCTTCGGTCCTGTCGAGTCGCCAGGCGATCTCGACACGGCCGTTCTGGTCGGACAGCGCGCCATGCTTCACGGCGTTGGTCGCCAGCTCGTTGACGACCATGCCGATGCACTGGGCGGCCGAGACCGACAGGTCCAGGGCGGGGCCGTCCAGGGACATTCTCCGGTCCATCAGCTCCTCGAAATGGCCGAGCTGCGCGCGGACGAGGTCGAGGATCGCGATGCTCTTCCATTGGCTGCGCGCCAGCAGGTCGTGGCTGGCCGCGAGCGCCTGGATGCGCTGCGAGAAGCGGCGCACGAACTCCTGCTGGTTCTCGGCGGTCATCTGCTGGGCGATCGCCGAGACGACGCTCAGCATGTTCTTCGAGCGGTGGTTGACCTCGCCCAGCAGCAGCTGGATGTGCTGCGTGCGCTCGGCGACGCGCTGCTCGAGCGTGTCGTTCAGCTCGTGCAGGGCCTGGTTGGCCCGGGCCAGCTCGCGCTGCATGCGGTGCAGTTCGGCGAAGACGGCGACCTTGGAGCGCAGGATGTGCGGATTGACCGGCTTCTGCAGGTAGTCGACCGCGCCGGCGTCGTATCCCGCCAGAACCTGCTGGTCCTCGTTGTAGTAGGCGGTGAGGAAGATGATCGGCACCTGCGACGTCTTCTTGCGCTCCTTGATGATGCGCGCCAGCTCGATGCCGGTGACGCCGGGCATGCGGATGTCGAGGATCAGCAGGGCGAACTCGTCGACCAGCAGCGCCAGCAGCGCCTGCTCGGCGGAGTCGGCGCGCACCAGCCGGTAGCCCGGCATGCTGAGGATGCTTTCGAGGACGACGAGGTTCTTCGGCTCGTCGTCGACGATCAGGATGTTGATCGGCCCGTCGTCCAGCGCGGCCGTGTCCGTGCGGCGCTCGTCCGTCGCGGCGTGGGCGGTGTCGCCGGTCGGCGTGATCCTGCTCATCGGAACAGCCAAACGCGCAACAGGGACAGAAGCTGGTCGGTGTTGACCGGCTTGGCGATGTAGTCGCTGGCGCCGGCATTCAGGCACTTCTCGCGGTCGCCCTTCATCGCCTTGGCGGTCAGCGCCAGGATCGGCAGCGTGCTCGACGACGGATTCTCGCGGATCCTGCCGATCGTCTCGTAGCCGTCCATGTCGGGCATCATGATGTCCATGAGCACGACGCTGAGATCGGGCGTGCGCTGCACGATGTCGATCGCCTCGCGGCCGTTGGTCGTCGGGATCACGTCCATGTCGTGCTTCTCGAGCAGCGAGGTGAGCGCGAAGATGTTGCGCGCGTCGTCATCGACCACGAGGATCTTGCGGCCGCGCAGCACCTCGTTCGAGCCGTGCAGCCGCTCGAGCATGGCCCGCTTCTCGTCCGGCAGGTCGGTGACCACGCGGTGCAGGAAGAGGGCGGTTTCGTCGAGCAGCCGCTCGGGCGACTGAACGTCCTTGAGCACGATGCTCTTGGCCATCACCTTGAGCCGCGCCCGCTCGTCGGCGCTGAGCTCCTTGCCGGTGAAGACCACGACCGGCACGGCGGCCAGCGCCGGCACCGTGCGCATCTTCTCCAGCAGTTCGAAGCCGGACATGTCGGGCAGGCGCAGGTCGA
>CAYNOF010000550.1:0-1092 GCA_964398335.1 uncultured Rhizobiaceae bacterium | reverse complement strand
AGGGCAGCGGCGCCAGCGATCGCGTCATCGCCGGCGACCTGCGCCTGCAGACCGCCAACAAGGACGTCACGCTGGCCAACAGCGCCAACCAGTTCGAGTCGGTCGGTACGGTCAGTCTCGGCGCCGGCAAGTTCACCGTGTTCGATTCCGCGGGTGGGCTGAATATCAACGGACCGCTGACCGCCGATGGCGGCGTGGTGATCACCACCAGCGGCGCGCTCGGCCTGCCGGGCAGCATCAGCGTCGGCGCCGGCGACATCCGGCTGACCTCGACGACGGCGGGCATCGCATTGTCGAGCTCGCTCTCGGCCAGCGGGCAGATCCAGCTCGACGCCGGCGGCGGCGCGATCACGCAGAGTGCCGGCACCATCACCGCCAATTCGCTGATCGCCCGTGCCCAGGGCTCCGTGAGCCTGACGCAATCCGGCAACGACGTGGTCATCGTCGCCGGCTCCTCGGTCAGCGGCAGCTTCACCTATGTCGACAAGACAGCGCTGGCGGTCGGCGCGCTGACCGACGCCGCTTCGACCGCAGTCAACGGCGTCGCGACGGCGAACCAGGACATCACCATCGTCGGCGGCAAGGGCGGTGCGACGGGCGGCATCGCCGTCAACCAGGCGATCAACGCCGGCGGCGCGATCGTGCGCCTGCAGACGGCGAAGGGCGATGTCACCCAGGGCGCCGCGGGCGTGATCACGGCAGGCAGCCTGCTGGTCAACGCGGCGTCGGGCGCGGTCGATCTCGCCACCGTCGGTAATGCGGTCGGCGTCGTCGCTGGCAGCGCCGGCGGCAGCTTCCGCCTGCTGACATCAGGCGCGCTGGTGGTGACGTCGGTCGCGGCCGATGGCGCCGGACTGACGTCAGCGGCCAGCGGCATTACCACGACAGATGCCGACATCGCGCTGCAGAGCGCCGGCGCATTGACGTTGAACCAGGCGCTGGGCGCCGGCAACGGCACGATCCGCCTGCGCACGATCTCGGGCGACGTCAGCCAGGCCGCCGCCGGCGCGATCACCGGCCAGGCGCTGCTGGTCGACTCGGCCGGCGCCGTGGCGCTGGCGACGTCGACAGGCAACGACGTCGATACGCTCG
>CAYNOF010000549.1:0-16556 GCA_964398335.1 uncultured Rhizobiaceae bacterium | reverse complement strand
ATCTCGCGATAGAAGAACGTCATCAGCAGCGAGGCGATGTGCGCGCCGTCGACATCGGCGTCGGTCATGATGATGATCCGCTCGTAGCGCAGCCGATCCTCGTCGTAGTTCGCACCGGTGCCGCAGCCCAGCGCCTGGATCAGATCGGTGATCTCCTGGTTCTCGCGCATCTGCGCATTGGACGCACTGGCGACGTTCAGGATCTTGCCGCGCAGAGGCAGGATCGCCTGCATCTCGCGGTCGCGTGCCGATTTCGCCGAGCCGCCGGCGGAATCGCCCTCGACCAGGAAGATCTCGGTGTCCTCGCGCTTGGAGGAGGCGCAGTCCGCCAGCTTGCCCGGCAGGCGCAGCTTGCGCGTCGCTGTCTTGCGCTGCTGCTCGCGGTCCTGCTTGCGCCGCAGCCGCTCCTCGGCGCGCGCGACGATCGCTTCGAGCAGCACGTTGGCCGCTTCCTTGTCGCCGGTCAGGAAGTGGTCGAAATTGTCGCCGACCAGTCCCTCGACCAGGCGCTGCGCCTCGACGGTGACCAGCTTCTCCTTGGTCTGGCCCTGGAATTGCGGTTCGGGGATGAAGATCGAGACCAGGCCGGCGGCGCCGTCCATCACGTCGTCGGCGGTGATCTGGCTGGCCTTGCGGTTGTTCACCAGCTCGCCATAGCGGCGCAGGCCGCGGGTCAGCGCGTTGCGGAAGCCGGCCTCGTGCGTGCCGCCCTCGGGCGTCGGCACGGTGTTGCAGTAGGAGCGGAGGAAGCCTTCCTCGTCCTGCGGCCACCACACCGCCCACTCGACCTTGGCCTGCACGCCGTTCATCGGCGTCTGCGCCAGCCCGGCGAAGGGGGCGGGGATGACGGTCGGCCGCTGGCCGATCTCCGATTCGAGGTAGTCGCGCAGGCCGCCGGCGAAGTGGAACATGTCCTCCGCCGGCACGCTGCCGTCCTTGGGCAGCAGCGAGGCATCGCAGCGCCAGCGGATCTCGACGCCGCGGAACAGATACGATTTCGAGCGCGCCATCCGGTACAGGCGCTCGGGCACGAATTTATGGCCGCCGAAGATCTGCGGATCGGGACGGAACGTCACGGTCGTGCCGCGCCGATTGGGTGCCGCGCCGACATTCTTCAGCTTGCTGGTCGGCTTGCCGCGCGAGTAGGTCTGCTCCCAGGATTGGCGATCGCGCGAGACCTCGACAAGCAGATCGTCGCTGAGGGCATTGACCACCGAGATGCCGACGCCGTGCAGGCCACCCGAGGTGGCGTAGGACTTGCCGTTGAACTTGCCGCCGGAGTGGAGCGTGGTGAGGACCACCTCGAGCGCCGACTGCTTGGGATATTTCGGATGCGGGTCGACCGGGAAGCCGCGGCCGTTGTCACGGATCGAGACCTTGTTGCCGGCCAGCAGCTCGACCGTGATCGTGTCGGCGTGGCCGGCGACCGCCTCGTCCATGGCGTTGTCCAGCACCTCGGCCACGAGATGATGCATGGCGCGCTCGTCGGTGCCGCCGATATACATGCCGGGCCGCTTGCGCACGGGTTCGAGGCCTTCGAGGACCTCGATATCCTTCGCCGAATATTCCGAGCTGCCGCCCTTGCCGTTGCGTGGGCCGGCCCCGTCGAACAGGTCGCCGTTCTTCGCCATTGTCGTTGTTTCCGTTCAGGGGCGGAGCCGGGGAGGGGTTCCGGTTTGGCCGCCACGCTAGTGGTATGGTACGAAACGCGCACAAGAGCAACCGTCGGGCGGGGACTGCAGCATGGCCGAAAGCGCGACTCCCGGACGCGTTGTGGATTTCGCCCGCGAGCCCATCCTGCGCATGGTGCCGCAGCCCGCCGACATGAACGGCAACGGCGACATCTTCGGCGGCTGGGTGCTGGCGCAGATGGACATCGCCGGCGGCGCCGTGGCCTCGCGTACCGCGCAGGGCCGCGTGGCCACGGTGGCGATCACCGCCATGACCTTCGTGCAGCCGATCAAGGTGGGTGACCTGGTGAGCATCTACGGTGAGGTTCGCAAGATCGGCAACACGTCGGTGACGATCTGGCTGGAGACCGTGGTCGAGCGCCGCCTCGATCCGACGCCGATCCGCGTCACCGAGGGCACCTTCGTCTTCGTCGCCATCGACGAGAACGGCAAGCCGCGGCCGGTGCCGAAGTGAGACGCCTCGCCCTAGCCCTGGTCGCCTTGCTGGCGTCGGCTGCGCCGGCGCTGGCGCATCCGCACATCCTGATCAGCGCGGTGGTCCGCTTCATCGAGAAGGACGGCCAGTTCACCCATGTGGAGGTCGAATGGCGTTTCGATCCCATGGCCAGCTCGATCGAGATCACGGCCGCCGACGCCGACCGCGACGGCAAGCTGTCGCCCAAGGAGGCCAAGGCGCTGGGCGACATCGCGTTGCCGGAGCTCAAGAGTTTCGGCTACCTCACCTGGCTGTCGACCGGCGAGAAGGATTTCCGGCCGCCCAAGGCGCCGACCTTCAGCGCGCATATCGCCGATCCCGCGATCTTCGTGCCCGACGACTGGGCACCGTCGGCCGATCCGCCGGGCGGGCCGATGGCCAAGCCGGGCGCGCCGCCCAAGCCGGCGGCCAAGGTCGAGACCAGGGCGAGGCGCTTCCGCAACCTCGTCTATGTCTTCCGCTACCCGCTGGCCAGCCCGACCAAGACCTTGTCGGTGGCCTCGATCGATCCCGAGGATTTCATCCGCATCGAGGTCGATCGCAAGACGCCGCACGAGATCGTCGGCAAGGCGGAGGGGGCCAAGTGCACGCTCGACAAGCACCCGACGGTGAAGAGCGAATACTGGCCGGGCAATCCGTTCTTCGCCGATCGCGTCACCTGCACTTTGCCGTGAGGGTTCGTCCGTGTCGCTGAGCATCCTGGAACGCCGCCTGTCCTCACGCACCGCCTGGCTGGCGATCGGCGGCATGCTGGTGATCGCCGCCCTTGCATTGGTGCTGTTCTCCGATCTCGTCGGCGGGCTTGGGCGCATCGCGGCCGATGTGCAGTTCCGGCTGAGCCGCGAAGTCACGATGCGGCTGAACGATCTGGGCGAGGGCGCCGGCATCGATGCACTGTGGGCGCTGGTGGTCGTCGGCTTCGTCTACGGCGTCGCGCACACGCTCGGCCCGGGCCACGGCAAGGCGGTGGTGGTGGCGTATTTCCTCGACGGCAAGAAGCGGGGATGGATCGACGGCGTCCTCGCCGGCACCTGGGTGTCGATCACCCACACCATGGCGGCGCTGGTGCTCGCCGGCGTGCTGGCGTTGATCGGCTTGCTGAGCCCGCTGGCGGCGCAGGGTCGGGTGAAGCTGGTCGAGCTGGTGTCATATGGCCTGATCTTCGTCATCGGCCTGTGGCGCCTGCATGCCGGCCTCACCGGGCGGCTGCACGAGCACGATCATGACCATGGCGATCACGGGCACGATCAGTACGACCACGATCACGCGCATGACCACCACGGCCATCATCACCACGATCACGATCACGATCACCATCATCACCACGACCATGCCGAGGCGGCACCCGGGCGCCGCTTCCTGCGACTCGACTCGGGCCTCGGCCTGCTGACGGCGGCGGGCGTCGCACCCTGCGCCGGCGCGGTGGTGATGGTCCTGGTCAGCGCCGCGATCGGCGTGCTGTGGGCCGGGTTGCTGGGCGTCGTGGCGATCGCCGTGGGCATGGCCCTGACCCTGGCCGCGATCGGTATCGGTTCGATGCTGGCCCATCGCTTGCTTGTCGGCGAGCGCACCTCGAATGCGGTCGGCCGCATCACGACCTTGCTGGCCGCGCTGCTGGTCGTGGGCACCAGCGGTTTCCTGCTGTTCGGCGCGGTCGTGCGCCTGTTTGGCGACTGAACGCCGCAGGGGCGGGCGCAACGCTCGCTTGAGGAATCGGCGGTTGTCGCGTCAGGAACCCGCCGCCATTTTGCGCCGATGATCCAGCGCCGCGGTTCGGTTTCGCGATGAAGGACACCGCGACCGAACACGAGGCTCAGGCGGTGGCAGCCTCGCCGTCCCTGCTGCTGTCGCACTTCGATCGCCGATTGCTCCTGGGCATCCTGTTCATCGTCATCTCGGGCATGCTTTTCCCGGTCATGAACGGCATGGCGAAGCTCCTGGGCGCCGACTACAGCAGCATCCAGATCTCCTGGGCACGCGCCTTCGGGCACATCATCTTCATGCTGATGTTCTTCCTGCCGCGCTTCGGCCCGGGCGTGCTGCGCACCCGGCGTCCGGGCGTGCAGCTGTTCCGCTCGACGATGCTGTTCACCTCCAACGTCGCTTTTTTCTTCGCCATCACCTTCATCCCGATCGGCAAGGCGGCCTCGATCAGCATGATGGCGCCGCTGGTCGTGGCGCTGCTCGCCTGGCCACTGCTGGGCGAGCGCACGACCCTGGCCCGGGTGATCGCGCTGGGCGTCGGCTTCGCCGGCGTGCTGATCGTCATCCGGCCGGGCACCGCCGTGTTCCACTGGGCCTCGCTGTTCGTGATGCTGAGCGCCACGTGCTACGCGGTCTATCAGATCTTCACCCGCAAGATCGCCGGCATCGATTCGCCGGAGACCTCGGCGCTCTACAGCTCGACCGTCGGCGGGTTTGGCATGCTCTTCGTGATGCCGTTCGTCTGGACCACGCCGCACGCCTGGTTCGACATCGTGCTGTTCTGCAGCCTCGGCGTGCTGGGTGGGCTGGGCCACTACTGCGTTGCCCGCGCCTTGAACTATGCGCCCGCCAATCTCGTCTCGCCGTTCCAGTACTTCCAGCTGCTGGGCTCGGTCACCGTCGGCTACGTGATCTTCCACGAGATGCCCGACCTGATGACCTGGCTCGGCGCCGCCATCATCGCCGCCAGCGGCCTCTATATCGGCTGGACCCAGTCGCGACGGAAGGCCTAGAGGCCGACCGCCGACAGGTCGGGCTTCGCCTTGTGGAAGTCGGTGGCGTCCTGGAACGCCTTGCCGGCGCGCAGCACGGTTGTCTCGGCATAGGGCTTGCCGAGGATCTGCACACCGGTGGGCAGGCCGGCCGAGAACCCGGACGGCATCGCCAGGCTGCACAGGCCGAGATAGTTGCCGGGCCGCGTGAGATAGCCGGGGATCGGTCCCATCTCGTCATGCGTCGTGATGTCGAGCGCCGGCACGGCGACGGTCGGCAGCAGCAGCGCATCGTAGGGCGCGAACCAGCGATTGAACTCGGCGCGGCGCTGGCCCAGGCGACGCAGCTCCTCGGCATACTGGCCGGTGGGATAGCCCTTCGCCGTGCGCACCCGCGCGCGCACGTGCGGGCCGATCGCGGTCGACTCGTCCTCGATATAGGCGCGGTGCAGGGAGTAGGCCTCGGCGCTGACGATCGAGCCCGCGGCCGTCGACAAATCGAAGAAGCCGTCGGGCGGATTGACCGCTTCGACTCGTGCGCCCAGCGATTCGAAAGTGCGGGCGCTTTTCTGCCAGTTGGCGACGACGTCGGCGTGCATGAAGTTCGGCAGCCGCGAGACGTCGGGCAGGGCGATGCGCATGCCGGCGATGCCCGACCTCGAGCCGGCGGCGCTGACGAAATCGTCGAGCGGCTGGTCGAGGGTGCCGGGATCGCGCGGATCAGGGCCGACCAGCGCCTGGGTGAGGAGCGCACAATCCTCGACCGAGCGCGCCATCGGGCCGATCGAATCGAGCGTCCAGCTCAGCAGCATGGTGCCGTGCAGGGAGATGCGGCCGAAGGTGACCTTCAGCCCGACCAGCCCGTTGAAGGCCGAGGGGATGCGCACCGAGCCGCCGGTGTCGCTGCCGATGCCCGCCGGCGCCAGCCGCGCCGCGACGGCCACGCCCGTGCCGCTGGACGAGCCGCCCGGCGTGCGATGGGTCTTCAGGTCCCACGGATTGTGCGGCGTGCCCATCAGCGGATTGGTGCCCCAGCCGCCGAAGGCGAACTCGACCATGTGCGTCTTGCCCAGCGGCACCATGCCCGCGGCCAGCAGCCGCTCGACCGTGGCCGAGGTCTCCGACGCGACGCGCTTCACCAGCATCTGCGAGCCGCCGGTACCGATGCGTCCCTCGATGTCGCAGAGGTCCTTGATGGCGATCGGCAGGCCGTGCAGCGCGGGCAGCGGCAGGCCAGCGCCACGCGCGATGTCGGCGGCATCGGCCAGGGCGCGGGCTTCCCTGGTGTAGACCTCGACGAAGCTGTGCAGCTTGCCGTCCGCCTTGGCGATGCGGGCGAGGAAGGTGTCGGCGACCTCGCGGCTGGAGAAATGCCCGGCCTTCAAGCCGGCGGCCAGCTCGACCAGCGTCATCTCGGCGATGTCCGACATCGAAATCTCCCCTCGCAGCGCGCGCCGCGAGACTACCGCAAGATTTGTCAACCGCCAGCGCGCTAGGGTGGATGCAGTCCCGCGATGGAGAGGGTTGTGCTGGAGAATTTCGGCGGCCGGACGAACTACGCCAAGCGCCTGGCGCGGGTCACGGCCTACATCTACGAGCACCTCGACGAGGATATCGATCTGGCGGTGCTGGCCGAGGTGGCCTGCCTGTCGCCCTGGCACTGGCACCGCATCTACCACGCGCTCTACGGCGAGACGGTTGCCGCGACGGTGCGCCGCCTGCGCCTGCAGCGCGCTGCCGCCGATCTCGCCAACACCGCGCTGGGCGTCGAGGAGATCGCCCGGCGCGCCGGCTACGAGGCCGTGCCCTCGTTCAGCCGCGCCTTCCGCGCCGCCTATGGCCTGCCGCCGGCGCAATACCGCGAGCAGGGCGGCCACGCACGCTTCACCGAGCGCACCAGCGAAGGAGAAACCGCGATGTACCCGATCGAGATCGTGCAACTGCCCGAATTGCGCCTGGCCGCGATCGGCCATGTCGGCTCGTACATGCAGATCGGTCAGGCCTTCGACCAGCTCTTCGGCACCTTGGCCGCGCGCCGGCAGATCGCGCCCGGGATGCGCTCGATCGGCGTCTATCTCGATGATCCCAGCGCGGTGGCGGAGGACCGCCTGCGCGCGCGGGCGGGCATCGTGATCGACGACGGGTTCACGGTCGCGCCGCCCCTGGAGCCCGCGAGCGTGCCCGGCGGCACCTACGCCGTGCTGCGCCACAAGGGTCCCTATGCCGACATGCGCGCCGCCTATGACTGGCTGTTCGGGGAATGGCTGGTGCGTGCCGGTCACGAGGCCGACGATGCGCCGGTGTTCGAGGAATATCTCAACAACCCGCGCGACACCGCGCCGGCCGATCTGCGCACCGACATCCACCTCAAGCTGCGCGAGGCGTCGTCGTGAAGAGCTGGAGCGAGCGGCTCAATGATCCGCGGCCGCATCAGGTGAAGCCGGCGCCGATGGACATCGCCGGCATGAAGAAGGGCGAGATCATGCTGGTGCCGACGGCGCGGCTGGTCGACGCCTTCATCCGCACGATCGCCGAGGGCAAGTCGATGGACGTGGCGACGTTGCGCGCCAGGCTCGCGCGCCGCCACAAGGCGCAGGTGACCTGCCCGATCACCACCGGCTTCCACCTGCGCACGGTCGCCGAGGCGGCATGGGAGGCGCACCGGTGCGGCACGCCGCTGTCGCGCATCACGCCGTTCTGGCGCGTGCTCGACGCGAAGGCACCGACCACCGCGAAGCTGTCCTTCGGCGCCGCTGTGGTGCAGCGTCGTCGCGCCGCCGAGGGATTGCCGGACTAGGCGCTGCGCTTGCGCGCGCTGCCGGAACGGCGGCTCGAGGCAGCCTTGCGCGCTGCGGTCGACCGGCGGGACGCGTTCGCCTTGCGGGTCTTGGCCGCCTTGCGTGCCGCGGCGCTGCGCGAGGAGGCGGGACGCCGTGCCGAGGCGGCACCGCCCTTGCGGCCGCCTTTGTGCGCGGCGGGACGGCCGGTGCGTTTGCCGCGGCCGGAGCCGCCGGGCTTCTTGCCGCCGGCATCGTCCTTGTTGACGGTGGCCCAGGCACGCCGCTCGGCTTCCTTCTTGCCGACGCCGCGCTTCTCGTAGCCCTCGGCGATGTGGTCGGCCTTGCGTTCCTGCTTGCCGGTGTACTTCGACTTCTCACCGCGTGGCATGACTGCCTCCGTTGTCGGGAGCGCAGTCGCGATCATCAGTCGTCGAGGATGGCCACTGCGCGGGTCCAGCCTGCCGACGCGCGGTGGATCTTCACCGGGAAGCAGGCGACCGTGAAACCGAACGGCGGCAGCAGTTCAAGGTTGCACAGCTTCTCCATCTGCCAGTAGGGCAGCTCGCGGCCCGCCTTGTGTCCTTCCCACAGCAGCGAGGCGTCACCGGTCTCCTTGTAGCGCTGCGCCACCGACTTGAAAGCCGGGTCCCACGAATAGGAGTCGGTGCCGACGACCTTCACGCCCTGCTCGAGCAGATGCAAGGTCGCGGCACGGCCCAGGCCGCAGGCGCTGTCGGCATAGTCCATGTCCTTGTGGCGCGTGCCGGCACGCGTGTTGACCAGCACGATATCGGAGGGCTTCAGCGTATAGCCGACGCGCTTGAGCTCGGCGTCGATATCCTGAGGCGTGGCCACGTAGCCGGCGTCGAAGGCGCGGAAGTCGAGCTTCACGCCGGGTCGGAAGCAATAATCGAGCGGTACCTGGTCGATGGTCGCCGCCGGCTCGCCCGCGGGCTTGCTCCGGTGATTGGTGGTGGGGTGATAGTGCCAGGGCGCGTCCATGTGCGTGCCGGCGTGGGTGCTGAGCGTGACGCGCTCGACCGCCCAGGCCTTGCCCTCCGGCAGGTCCTCCTTGCGCACCCCGCCGAAGGCGCGGCTGAAGGCGTCGAACGAGGCCTCGTGGTCGGTATACTCGATCTTCGGCTGGTGATGCGGCGGGGACATCGGCCGGTCCTCGAAGGACACCGAGAGGTCGATGAAGCGGCGGGGCATGGCGGGCTCCTAGGGGACGGCGGCCAGGGCGGCAAGGATCTCGGACAGGACACCTGCGCCCATGTTGGTCCTGATGTGATCATGCCAGCGCCCGGCGACGAACTCAGCATGGCTGCAGGTGCCGGCATTGTCGGTATGGCCCGATCCGCGATGCTCGCCGACCACGACCTGCGCGGGCTCGATGCTGACGTAGTAGGTCACGCCGTCGCGCGTGCGCTCCCAGGACGTCGTCGCCATCGTCAGGCGCGCGGCCAGACGCGGGGGAAGAGGTCGCAGGTCATCGGCGCGCCGGCAGCAAGATCGGGTTCGCGCAGCATCCTGAAGGTTCCCGGCCGCGGATCGTAGCGCGCGTCGTCGCCGGTGTAGCGCAGCGCCAGCCCGCGGCGGCGGGCGGCGGGCGTGAGATTGCCCGGCGCGCCGTGCACGATCATGGCGTGGAAGACGAGACAGTCGCCGGGCTGCATCTCCCACCAGCGGATATCGTGCTTGGCGCGCTCGGCCTCGATGTCGGGGATCGCGGGCAGGGGGCTGTCGCGGAAGCGTGCATCGTTCTCGCCGCCCTTGACGAAGGGAGTCGGCCGGAAGCGCGTGCCCCAGGTGTGCGAGCCGGTGATGAACTCGACCGCGCCGTTGGAGGCGTCGACATGGTCGAGCGCGATCCACACGGTGGCGATCTGCCAGCCGCTCACCGCCCAGTAGGGCTGGTCCTGGTGCCACGGCGTGGGATGCGCCGTGCCCGGCTCCTTCACGAAGAGCTGGTCGTAGAAGAAATCGGCCGAGCCGGTGCGCATCAGCCGCGCGGCGATGGCCGGCGCGGGCGAGTCGAAGACGGCGGCGCGGAAGTCCGGATCGCGCGTCCACATGAACATGTCGCCGAAGAACGTGCCGCCCGAGCCGTCGCCGGCGAAGTTGATCGCCATCGGCCCGGGCGCCTCGATGTCGCGCTGGATCGCGCCGCGCAGCCGTTCCACCCACGCCGCATCGAACATGCGGCGCAGGCAGACGACGCCGTCGCGGTCGTAGGCCGCGATGTCGGTCTCGGTGATGGGCGACAGCGGCTCGGCGTTCACGCCGCCGGCGACAGCACGTGGATGGTGCGGTTGGCGATGTGCTCGCGGGTCTTCTCGGCGTAGGCCTTCATGTGCGGCGCCTGGGAATGGGCCTTGAGCGCATCGAGGCTCGCCCACTTCTCGACCACCACGAAGGTATCCGGGCCCAGCGGCTTGCCGGCGGCGAAGCCCTCGGCGTCGATCACCGGGCCGTACTCGATGCAGCCGTTCTCGGCATGCACCGCCGGCATGTTGGCGCGGAAATGGCCGAGGATGGTTTCACGCATGCCGGGCTTGGTGGTGATGATGGCGAGCACGTGGATCATGGCGTTTCCCCTTAAGCGGCGCGGCCGTGCCGCAGGACGCGGCCCGGCAGGCGATCGTTGGTGCCCAGCACGTCCTTGTCGTGCTGGCGGATCAGGGTGCCGTTGACCACCACGGCGTCGACACCGATGGCATCGGCGACGAGGCGATTGGCACCGCCCGGCAGGTCATATACCCGGCGCAGCGGCGTGGGCGCCACCGTCGCGGGATCGAAGACGACGATGTCGGCCGGGCGGCCCAGCGCCAGCAGGCCGCGATCCTTGATGCCGAACAGCTCCGCCGGCCGCTGGGTCAGCATGTGCACGCCCTGCTCGAGGCCGAAGACGCGCTTCTCGCGTACCCACTTCGCGAGGAAGTAGGTCGCGTAGCAGGCGTCGCAGAGCTGGCTGGCATGCGCGCCGGCGTCCGACAGGGCGACGACGGTGTTGCCGTCCTTCAGCAGTTCCTCGACCTCGGCCTCGTCGTGGTTGATCAGCGCGATGCGGAAGCGCGGCTCGAGGTTGGCCTCGAGTGCCAGGTCGAGGGCGAAGTCGAGCGGGCTCTTGCCGGCCTTCTGCGCCGCCGCGACCAGCGGCTGTTCCTCGAGGCTGCGGTCCTTGGGCGACCAGGTGATGGTCGAACGTTCCGCCCAGGTGCGCAGGAAGGGCAGCAGCTGTTCGTTGATGGTGTTGCGGAAGGCGGGATCGCGATAGGCGCGGATGCGCGCGCCCGGGCTCCTGGCTTCCTCGGCGGCGAGCTGGTTGAACAGCTTCATCGACTCGAAGGGGAAAGGGCTGGCCCAGTTGAACTCGAAGAACAGCGGCCGGCAGCTCACCTGCGGGATGACGTCGGCGCCGGCCTTCTTGTTCTCCTCGGTGCGGTCCAGGTACTTGCGGTGCGAGCCCGGCCCGGCGAGGCCGGCCAGCAGCGCCGTCCAGGTGACGCGGATGCCGCGCTCGCGCGAGAGCCTGGACATCTCCTCGATGAAGAACTCCTTGCCGAAGGTGACCTGCATCAGCGGCGCGCCGCCTTCCTTGGCCGCACCCGCCAGCGTCTCGATCTCCTCGTAGCTCGCCTGGCGGCTGGGCACCGGACGGCCCGCATAGCCATTGTGGGTGATCGCCTTCGACGTGGCGAAGCCCAGCGCGCCCGCCTTCACCGCTTCCAGCACCGTGCGGCGCATGGTGTCGATCTCTTGTGGCGTCGCGGCGCGCTCGGTCGAGGCCTCGCCCATGGTGTGCAGGCGCAACGGCGTGTGACCGACGAAGACGCCGAGGTTGATGGCGCTGCCGCGCTTCTCCAGCGTGTCGAGATATTCCGGGAAGCTCTCGAAGCCCCAATCGTCGCCGAGGCCCGCTTCCAGCGCCGCGAGGCTCATGCCCTCGACGTTCTCGAGGGTCTGCATGATGCGCTTGCGATCGGCCGGCCGGGTCGGCGCGACGCCGAAGCCGCAATTGCCCAGGACGGCGCTGGTCACGCCATGCCAGGGCGAGATGCTGGCGCCGCGGTCCCACAGGATCTGGGCGTCGTAATGGGTGTGCACGTCGACGAAGCCCGGCGCCACGACGCGGCCCTTGGCATCGACCGTGCGGGCGGCCTGGCCATCGGCCTTGCCCAAGGCGATGACCTTGCCGTCCCTGACGCCGACATCGCCCTTGAAGGCTGCCTTGCCGCTGCCGTCGACGATCTCGCCGCCGACGATCTTCAGGTCGTACTCCATCACTTCCTCCCGCGCGTCCGGTACCCGGTGAACGCCCATTCATAATGGCCGGCCAAGGGGATAGGGGCAACCGCGCAGCGCCGCGCCGCGGTCAACCGACCTATGCGCGACGCCGTCCGCAGCGCGCGCCGCAGTTGCAAACAACCAAACTGAACGCTTAGCCGGTTGGCGCGGCGGGGCTGCACATAGATATTGCGGCGCAAAGCATTACCCCTCAACGCCAACGATCCAGTGCATTCATGACCGGCAACGCCCTCAAGATCCTGCTTGTCGAGGATGAGGAGGCCATCCTCCAGGAGATCGCCGAGTACCTGCGGCGGCGCCGGCTCGACGTTGCGACGTCCGCCAGCTTCGAGGGCGCGCAGCGTGCATTGGCCGAGGCCGGCGGCGATCTCGACGTCCTGGTCACGGACGTGCGCCTGCCCGATGGCGACGGGCTCGATCTCGTGCAGCAGATCGGCGCATCGTCGGGTCCGCGTCCGCGGGTGATCGTGATCACAGGCCACCTCGACCAGAAATCTGTCACCGCCGCGCGCGACAGCGGCGCCGAGGCGGTGTTGCTCAAGCCATTCGCGCTGAAGGCGCTGTTCGAAAGGATCGTGTCACCCGTCGACACGTCCTCCGCAGCGGGCGCAGACTAGCGCGCGCCGATGCTCGACGTCGCTCATAGCGCCGCATCAGCGGCCGCGCTCAAGGCCCCTCCGGGGGCCGGGCTCGGCCTGCGCGGCCGGATCGGTGCGGTCGCCGGTGTGCTGGGCGTCAAGGCCGTCGTCTGGGGCGTGGTCGCGTTCGCGCTGCTGCTGACCGGCCTGGGTTCGGCGGCGATGGCGATCGTTCTGTCGCTGCGGCTCACGACCCTGCACAGCGATCACGAGATGTCCGCGCGTCTCGCCGGCGTGTACGATGATCTGCAGCTTCTGACGACCAACCTCCTGGTCGCCATCACCGCAGACGGCGGTGAGGCGCGCGTCGCGGCGATACGCAGCTCATGGCGCCGCATCGCCGCCGATGTCAGTGGCATTTGCAACAGCGTGGGCAGTCCGGCGCACGATGACCGCAATGACCTGGCGTCTGTCTGCAGCCGGTTTCACGCCGCCGGCCCCATGGTCGACGTCCTGTTGTCCGACGACATCCTCGCGCCGCAGGCACAGCGTGCGACCGTCGAGCGGCTGACCGAGCTGATCAACGCCGTCCGCTCGTTCGAGGACGATCACAACAGGCTTTCGGCCGACCAGAACCGGCGGCTGGGCGAGCAGCGGCGGCTGATGATCATCCTCAGCGGCGCCACGGCGGGCGGCCTGCTGTCCGGCCTGGTGCTGGCCTATGTCGTGACCGGCGCGGCCGCCGCGTATCGGCGACGCTGGCTGGCGGCCACCGAGGCCGAGCGCGCCGCGACCGAGACGCGTGCCCAGCTTATCGAAGCGATCGAGGCCATCCCCGTCGGCTTCGGCCTGTACGACCGCAATGCGCGGTTGATGATGTTCAACGATCGCCTGGCCGGCATGAACCGGGCGATCTACACCCCCGACCTGATCGGCAAGACCCATCAGGAAGTCGTCGAGGCGGCCGCCACGACGCAAACCAGGCGCTGGCCGCCGGCCGAGGCGCGTCAGGCCTGGATGGAGCGCCAGCTCGAGCGCTTCCGCGACGGCCAGCGCGGCGACCTGCAGGACCGCGGCGACGGCCACTGGTTCGAGTTCTTCGAGATCCGCACGCCCAGCGGGCTGACCGCCTCGATCCGTCACGATGTGACGGCGCACAAGCGCTACCAGCAGCAGCTCGAGGCCAGCGAGCAGCGCTATCGCGAACTGGTGGACTCGCTCGTCGACGTGGTCTTCACGTCGAGCCCCGACGGGCGCTTCACCTACGCGAGCCCCGCGGTCCAGACCGTGCTGGGCATGACGCCGCAGGAGTTCATCGGTCGCACCGCTGCGTCGGTGGTCCATCCCGACGACCATCATCGCTTCGGCGCTGCGCTGCGCGCCGCGCGGCTGTCGCCGCAGCAGACCCAGGCGATGATCATGCGCGTCGGGCCGACGCCCGACAGCGTGCGCTATGCCGAGGTGCGCTTCCGTCCGACGGCGGAAGTCGGGCCGGACGGCCATCTCGGTTTCACCGGCATCATGCGCGACGTGCACGAGCAGGTGCTGATGGAGCGTCGCCAGCGCGACGACACCCTGAAGCTGCGCTCGATCGTCGAATCGGCGGGCGCGCTGATCCTGCTCATCGACCGCGAGCTGAAGGTGGTGCTGGCCAACCGCACCTTCCTCGCCGCCACCGGTGACGCGACGCGCGAGGTGGCCGGCCTGCCGCTCGAGGAGGTCGTCGCCTGCAGCATCGACAAGGCGGTGCTGGCGCGCTGGCTCGAGCATGACGGGCTGTCGACCCTCGACCCGGTCGAGTTCGACAACGTCATTCCCACGTCGGATGGCGGCCGCCGCATCGTGCGCGTCACGGCGAGCCCGGTCCAGGACGAGACCGGCCGGGTCAACTACATCCTGTTCCTGGGGGTCGACGAGACGGCGCGGCGCTCGGCCGAGGTGCAATTGCTCGACGCGGCGCGCCTGGCCACGGTCGGCCAGATGGCCACCGGCATCGCGCACGAGATCAACCAGCCGCTGACGGTGATCGGCTTCTCCGCCGAGTCGCTGCTCGACGACATGTCCGAAGGTCTCGACAGTCGCGACCCACAGGATTTCCGGGAGGCGCTGACCAGCCGGCTCAAGCGCATCGAGGATCAGACGCACCGCGCCGCCAACATCGTGCGCCAGCTGCGCATCTTCGCCCGCAAGCCCAACGAGTTGCCGGCGCCGTTCGACGTCACTCAGGCGATCCGCGACGGCGTCGAGCTGATGAGCGAGCAGCTGCGCCTGGCGCGCTTCGACGTCGAGCTCGACATTGCGCCCGACCTGCCGACGGTGATCGGTCACCCCAACCGCCTGCAGCAGGTGCTGATCAAACTGATCGTCAACGCCCGCGACGCCATCGAGGAGGCCCGCGCGCGCCAGCCGGACATGAAGGCCGGCCGCTGGATCGGCATCCGCGCCTATCGCACGCCCGGCCGCGACGCCATGGCGATGGAGGTCGCCGACAACGGCCCGGGCATCCCGGCCGAGGTGCTGCCCAGGCTGTTCGAACCGTTCTTCACCACCAAGCCCAGCGGCAAGGGCACCGGCCTGGGCCTGTCGATCAGCTCCGAGATCGTGCGCGAGATGAATGGCACGATCGCCGCCACCAACCGCCTGCAGGGCGGTGCGGTGTTCCGCATCAACCTGCCTTCGGCCGACTGATCCGCCAAATCGTTTCGTAAAGAGCCCGCGGACGTCCTATGTTCGGCGCGCACAAGCGTGGCTGAAAGGGAAGGGGACGCGGCATGGCGGCCAAGCACAGGATCGCGGTGATCGCCGGCGACGGCATCGGCAAGGAAGTGGTGCCGGCGGGCATCGAGGTGGTCGAGGCGGCCGGACGGCGCTTCGGCGTCGAGTTCCAGTGGACCGAGTTCGACTGGAGCTGCGAGCGCTACGCCAAGACCGGCGAGATGATGCCCAAGGACGGGCTCGACCAGCTCAAGCCATACGAATCAATCTTCCTCGGAGCCGTCGGTTGGCCCGGCGTGCCCGACCACGTGTCCCTTTGGGGACTCCTGATTCCGATCCGCCGGGGCTTCGACCAGTACGCCAACGTGCGGCCGGTGCGGCTGTTCGAGGGCGTGTCCTGCCCGCTGGCCGGCCGCAAGCCCGGCGAGATCGACTTCTACGTCGTGCGCGAGAACACCGAGGGCGAGTATTCCTCGATCGGCGGCCGCATGCTCGAGGGCACCGACCGCGAGTTCGTCGTGCAGGAGGCGATCTTCACCCGCACCGGCACCGATCGCATCATGAAGTATGCCTTCGAGATGGCGACGAGGCGCAAGCGCAAGCATGTGACCTCGGCCACCAAATCCAACGGCATCATCTTCTCGATGCCCTATTGGGACGAGCGCTTCGCGGCGATGGCCAAGCAGTATCCGGGCGTCACGACTGACGTCTTCCACATCGACATCCTGACGGCGCACTTCGTGCGCAATCCGCACTGGTTCGACGTCGTCGTCGGCAGCAACCTGTTCGGCGACATCCTGTCGGATCTCGGCCCGGCCGTGGTCGGCTCGATCGGCATCGCGCCCAGCGGCAACATCAATCCCGAGCGGCTGTTCCCCTCGATGTTCGAGCCGGTGCACGGCTCGGCGCCCGATATCGCCGGCAAGGGCATCTGCAATCCGATCGGCCAGGTCTGGTCGGCCGGCCTGATGCTGGAGCATCTCGGCGAGGCGGAGGCCGGCAAGGCTATCGTCGCCGCGATCGAGACGCTGCTGCGTGAGAGCGGGCCGCGGACGCGCGACATGGGTGGGCAAGCCGGCACCGCCGATGTCGGCAACGCACTGGCGGAGATCGTGGCGGCGGGGTGACGCCACAGTGATCGCGTTGCTGTCCCGGCTGTTTCGTGGCCGACGTGCCGATGCACCGGCCTGGATCGAATGTCCCGATTTGCAGCGACGGTTGGCTGAGGGCAGTGCTTAGCGGCCAAGCGCAGGCGATGGTGCAGGTCATTTGGCTGCGACAGGCCATAGTGCCTATTCGTCACCCCCGCGGAG
>CAYNOF010000548.1:0-7988 GCA_964398335.1 uncultured Rhizobiaceae bacterium | reverse complement strand
CGTCAGCGGCGCGTAGCCGCGCCTGTTGAGGAACAGCAGCACCTGCTCGCCGCGCGCCAGGGTGTCGTGGATCGCCTGCACGACGGGCGGCGCCAGCCAGCGGTTGCGCGGCGGCGGCGTGCGGCGGATGTCGACGATCTCGATCGGCGGCACGCTCTGCGGACCATGCCGCTCCGGCAGGTGCAGCAGCTCGTAGCGCGTGCCCTGCGCGTTGACGACGCTTTCCAGCGACGGCGTCGCCGAGGCCAGCGCGATCGGCACCGATTCGAGACGTGCTCGCACCACGGCCATATCGCGTGCGTTATAGATGACACCGTCTTCCTGCTTGAAGGCCTGGTCGTGCTCCTCGTCGACCACGATCACGCCGAGATCGACGAAAGGCAGGAACAGCGCCGAGCGCGCGCCGACGACCACGTCGACGCGACGCTCGGCGATGTCGCGCCAGGTCTGCCGCCGCTCGGCCGAGGTCATGTCGGAATGCCACTCCGCCGGCCGCGCGCCGAAACGCCGTGCGAAGCGCTCGAGCCACTGCGTCGACAGCGCGATCTCCGGCAACATCACCAGCGCCTGGCGCCCCTCGGCCAGCGCCGCCGCGACGGCTTCGAAATACACCTCGGTCTTGCCCGCGCCCGGCACGCCGTCGATCAGCGTGACGCTGAACGTCCGCGCGCGCACCTTGGCGATGAGATCGTCGGCGGCCGCACGCTGCGCTTCGGACAGCGCCGGCCCGGCCATGCGCCAATCGGGTTTGGCACGCTGGCCGACGCGCGGCCGCTCGACCGTCTCCAGCGCGCCGCCGGCGACCAGCCCCTTGATCACCGACGTGCCGACGCCGGCCTCGCGCGCGAGATCGGACAGCGGCATGGCCGGCCCCTCGCGCAGCAGATCGAGCACGCGTCGCCGTGCCGGCGTGAGCTTCAACGCCTCCACGTCCACACCAGCGAGGCGATAGAGGATCTCCGTGCGTGGCGGCTCCAGCGCCGACGGCGCGCTCATCGCCATGCGCAGCACCGAGCCGGGCGGCGAGAGCGTGTAGCTCGCGACCCATTCGACGAAGCGGCGCGTCTTCTCCTGCATCGGCGGCGCCGGCATCACGCCGACGATGTCGCGCAGCTTCACCGGATCGACTTCGCCGCTGCCTGGACCCCAGACGACGCCGATGGTTTCGCGCTTGCCCAGCGGCACGACGACGAAATCGCCCGGCGACACCGCAAGCCCCTCGGGCACGGCGTAGTCGTAGGCCTCGGCCAGCGGCAATGGCAGCAGCACGGACACGACACGGCCCTTGTCCACAGCGGCCTGCGGGCCTTGCCGGGACTCGGGGCTTTCGTTAGAAACGAAGTCGCGTCGTCGTGACGTCATACCCCAATGTAATCGGCGCGGCCCGGCCGTCACAGACCGCCCTTTCGCGCCCCCGACCGGACTGGCGATCGCACCATGAAATTCTTCGTCGATACCGCCGATGTCGCCGAGATCAAGTCGCTGGCGGCCAGCGGCCTGCTCGATGGCGTCACCACCAATCCCTCGCTGATCGCCAAGTCGGGCCGCCCGATGCTCGACGTGATCAAGGAGATCGCCGACGTCGTGCCCGGCCCGGTGAGCGCCGAGGTCACCGCCACCGACCACGCGACGATGATGCAGGAGGCGCACAAGCTCCATGCCATCGGCAAGGGTCGCAACGACAACATCACCATCAAGGTGCCGCTGACGCCCGACGGCCTGCGTTCCTGCAAGGCGCTGGCCGGCGAAGGCATCATGGTCAACGTCACGCTGTGCTTCTCGGCGGCGCAGGCGATCCTCGCCGCCAAGGCCGGTGCCTCGTTCATCTCGCCCTTCATCGGCCGCCTCGACGATATCGGCGAGGACGGCATGCTCCTGATCAGCGATATCGTGCAGATCTATCGCAACTACCCGGCCTTCCGCACCGAGGTGCTGGCGGCGTCGATCCGCCATCCCATGCACGTCGTGCAGGCGGCCAAGATCGGCGCCCATGTCGCGACCGTGCCGCCCAACATCCTGCGCATGCTGTTCAACCATCCGCTGACCGACAAGGGGCTGGACGCCTTCCTGGCGGATTGGAAGAAGACCGGCCAGTCGATCCTCTGACCATGAGCGGCGACTCGACCAAAGTGATCACGCGCGACGACGTGCTGGCCTATCTGCGCGCGCATCCCGATTTCCTGGTCGAGAACGCCAAGCAGCTCGACGGCGTCGAGCCGCTGCCGCGCCACAACGGCTCGGGCGTCGTCGACATGCAGGCGGCGATGGTCAAGCGCCTGCGCGGCGACATCGACAAATTGCGCGCGCGCCAGGAAGAGCTGATCACGACGGGCCGCGCCAACCAGATCACGCAGAACCGCATCCATGTCGGCGTGCTGAGCGTGATCCAGGCCAACAGCTTCGAGCGGCTGATCCATGTCGTGACGCACGAGCTGCCCGGCCTGCTCGATGTCGACTTCATCGCGCTGGCCATCGAGGGCAGCGAGGACGCGCCGCGCCGCGTGCCGGTGCGCGGCGTCTACGTGCTGGCGCCCGGCGCCATCGATGCCGCGCTCGGGCCGGGCATGAACAGCCGCCTGCGCGCCGACATCCTGGGCGAGGAGGCGTTCTTCGGCGCCGTGGCCCGCCACGTGCGCTCCGACGTGCTGGTGCGGCTGAAGGTATCGAGCGGCTCGCCCGACGGCGTGATCGCCTTCGGCTCGAAGGATCCGCAGACCTTCGGGCCCAACCAGTCGACCGAGCTGCTGTTCTTCCTGGTGCGCGTGCTCGAGAACACGATCCGCGCCTGGCTCGACCTGCCGGAGTGACGGCGCTGGCCCGCCGCGCGCTCAAAAGCGTCGAACCGCCCCCGCCACCGGCACCCGAGACCTCGCTGCCCGACGATACCGCTGCGGCCATCGCCGGCTGGTGCGAGTGGCTGGCCTCGGAGCGGCGCGCCGCCGACAAGACATTGATCGCCTATCGCCGCGACATCGCCGATTTCCTGGCCTTCGTCGCCCACCACACCGGCGAGCCGCCGACCGTGCAGGCGCTCTCCGGCCTGCGCGCCGCCGATTTCCGCGCCTGGCTGGCGCGACGCGCGCGCGACGGGCTGGCGCGCACCTCGACGGCACGCGCGCTGTCCTCGGTGCGCGGCCTGTTCCGCCATATGGAGCGCCGCGGCGTCGCCGCCAACGCCGCCATCGGCCTGGTGCGCACGCCCAAGCTGCCGAAATCGCTGCCGCGCGCACTCAGCGTCGCCGAAGCGGCCGACCTGCTGTCGGAGTCGGAATCCGACGCCAACATCGAATGGGTCGCGCGCCGTGATGCCGCGATCCTCACCCTGCTCTACGGCGCCGGCCTGCGCATCGCTGAGGCGTTGTCGCTGACCAAGCGACAGGTCGAGGAGCTGCTGCGCAGCCGCGCCGATGTGCTGTGGGTGCGCGGCAAGGGCAACAAGGAACGCCTGGTGCCGCTGCTGCCGGCGGTGATCGCCAAGCTCTCGGTCTATCGCGCCGCCTGCCCGTTCCTCGCCAAGGCAGCGCCCAACGACCGCTTCTTCATCGGCGTACGCGGCGGCGCGCTCGATCCCGGCATCGTGCAGCGCGCCGTGCGCCGGCTGCGCGACCAGCTCGGCCTGCCGCAAAGCGCCACGCCGCATGCGCTGCGCCATTCCTTCGCCACGCATCTGCTGGGCGCCGGCGGCGATCTGCGCACCATCCAGGAATTGCTCGGCCACGCCTCGCTGTCGACCACGCAGCGCTACACCGACATCGACGCCGAACGCCTGCTCGAGGTCTACGAGCGCGCCCATCCGCGCGCCAAGTCCTAACGCAGCGATTTCGCCAGGAACGCCTCGACGTCGCGCTGGAAGGCCGCCCAGGCCTCGGCGTTGTAGCCGTAGTGCGCGCCGCAGCAATTGTTCGGCTTGCTGCGGTTGCCCGCTGTCGCGAGGTAGCGTACGGGCAATCCCACCGCGTCGAAGCTGTGATAGGCGCCGGGATAGACGTGGGTCTCGATCAGTTCGCGCCGGCGCTTGATGCGGCCGAGCAGGGCATCGCACTGGTGCTTGGGCGTCCAGTCATCGAGCTCGGCGATGGCGATCATCAGCGGTTGCCAGACGCCGATGCTGTCGCCCAGGCCGTCCTGCAAAGCGCAGTCGGGATAGACGGCCACCACCGCCGCCGCCCGACGCGAGCTGGGACCGTCCATCGTCGCCACAGCCAGCGCGCGCTCCTGCGCTTCGCTGATGAGCGCATAGAGCAATGCGACGCCACCGCCGTAAGAGTACCCGATGACGCCGACGCGGCCGGCGTCGACGTCACCACGCGCCATCAGCCACAACACCGACGCCTGGATGTCCTGGGTGCGCTCCAGCGCCTGCGCCTGTGACGGCCAGTTGGTAGTGCAGGCGTCGCGAATGCCGCGCGCCCCGAAGCTGTCGACGACCAGCGTGGCGTAGCCTCTGGCGCTCAGCAGCTGCGCCATGCGCACGACATTCTGGCCGACGCCGCCGCAGCCGTGGAACAGCGCGACGACGGGATGCCGGCCCGTCTTGTGCGGCAGATAGAGCGTCGCGGCGAGCTGCAGCGTGTGGCCGCCGATCTTGACCGGAACGTGCACGGACTGCTGCGCCCGCGCAGCCATCGACGAAGCGACGATGGCGATCACCGCCGCCAACACCATTAGGAGCCGCATATTCCTCACATCACAGGCTGGGCGATTTTTTCGATCGCCGGGAATGAATCGATGTCGGCGATGTCCCTTGTACTGCAGCCAACATCTGCACAGGAGTCATCATGCTGAGATCAGTTTGCCTCGCCACCGCCGCCGCGCTGCTTGCCGGCACCGCCTTCGCCGCCGAGCCGGCGTCGGGTCCGCCGGCCGTGAAGGACGGCATGTTCGTCAACGGCAAGGGCATGACGGTCTACACCTTCGACAAGGACGCCGGCGGCAAGTCGATGTGCAACGGCCAGTGCGCCACCAACTGGCCGCCGCTGATCGTCGCCGATGCCGCCAAGGCCCAGGGCGACTGGAGTGTCGTGTCGCGCGACGACGGCCTGAAGCAGTGGGCCTACAAGGGCAAGCCGCTCTACGTCTTCGTCAAGGACACCAAGCCGGGCGACAAGACCGGCGACGGCTTCCTCAACGGCGCCTGGCACATCGCCAAGCCCTGATCGGCAGGCGCGCCCCTTTGCATCGTCGCGGGGGGGCGCCACGCCGGCATCAGTCCGGCGGTCCGAGGTGCAGGGACCAGAAGGCCTCAACGCGCTTGAGCGCGTCGCGATAGGCCGGCTCGTTGTAGCCGATCCAGGCGCCGCAGCAGCCGCCGGGCTTGTTGCGGTTGGAGACCTCGGCACGGAAGCGGACCTTGCTGCCGGGATTGTCGAAGGCGTGCACCGCATCGGGGTAGGTGTGCATCTCGAACGGCTTGCCGGACAGGCGCGGCAGCAGCTCGCGGCACCTGTCGGCCGGCGTCCAGTCATCCTTCTCGCCGACCAGGATCATCAGCGGCCGCTGCACCTCGAAGCGCTGCGCGGTGCGGCCACGCAGCGTGCAATCCGGATAGAAGGCGATCGCGGCCACGAAGGCCGGCGTCGGCGGCGGCGACTTGTCCGAGAGGTCGCGCAGGGTCGCGAACAGGGTCGCAGCCCCGCCATGCGACTGGCCCATCAGGCCGATGCGATCGGCGCGCACGAAAGGCTGCGCCTTCAGCCACGACGCGGCACCATTGATATCCCAGGCACGCTCGCGCGCATCGACGCGGCCGCCGGCGCGCGTGCAGACCTCCTTGATGCCGCGGCCGGTGAAGCTGTCGATCACCAGCGCGACATAGCCCCACTTGCTCAGCACCTCGCCCCAGGTGCGCGACGCCGAGCCCTGACCGCTGCAGCCGTGCACGACGATCACCGCCGGACGCGGCGCCGTGGTCGCGGGACGATAGAGCTTGCCGTCGAGCGTCAGTTGCTCGCGCCGCACCGTGACGTGGAACTTCACATCGGCGGGCGCGGCAAAGGCATCGCTGACGATCGCCGCGATGATCAGCAGGCAAAGAAGGGCCGCACGCATGCGACCCCAGATTCTCACAGATGGATCGGCTTGTCCCAGGCCGCGAGGGCTGCTTCCTTCAGCGCTTCGTTCACCGTCGGGTGAGCGTGGCAGACGCGGCCAATATCCTCGGCCGAGGCGCCGTACTCCATCGCCAGCGCCGCCTCGGCGATCATCGTGCCGGCCTCGGCACCGATGATGTGCACGCCCAGCACGGTGTCGGTCCTGGCGTCAGTGAGCACCTTCACGATGCCCTCGGTGCGGCCGTTGGCGCGACTGCGCGGGTCGGCAAGGAACGGGTACTTCCCTGACTTGTAGGTGACATTGGCAGCCTTGAGCTGCTCCTCGGTCTTGCCGACCCAGGCCACCTCGGGCTGGGTGTAGACGATCGAGGGCACGAGGTCCCAGTTCACGTGGCCCTTCTGGCCGGCCAGGGTCTCGACGCAGGCGACGCCGTCTTCGCTCGCCTTGTGCGCCAGCATCGGTCCGTCGATCACGTCGCCGATGGCGTAGATGCCCGGCACGCTGGTCTGGAAATGCGCGTCGACCGCGATGCGGCCGCGCTCGGTGAGCTTCACGCCGACCTTGTCCAGCCCGAGCCCTTCGACATAGGGCCGCCGGCCGATACAGACCAGCACGACGTCGACCTCCAGCGTCTCGGCCCCGCCGCCCTTGGCCGGCTCGTGCGTCAGTGTCACGCCGTTTGCGCCCTTGGCCGCACCGGTGACCTTGCGGCCGAGCTTGAACTTCAGCCCCTGCCGCGTCAGCGACCGCTCGAACTGCTTCACCACCTCGTTGTCGACGCCGGGCGCGATACGGTCGAGGAACTCGATCACCGTGACCTCGCTGCCCAGCCGACGCCACACCGAGCCCAGCTCGAGGCCGATGATGCCGGCGCCGATCACCGCCATGCGCTTCGGTACGGACTCGATCTCCAGCGCGCCGGTCGAGGACACGATGGTCTTCTCGTCGATCGCCACGCCGGGCAGCGGCATGACCTCGGAGCCCGAGGCGATCAGGATGGTCTTGGTCGACAGCGTGTCCCTCACCACACCGTCGTCGCCCACCACCTCGACCGTACCGGCGGCGGCGATGCGCCCGGTGCCGGTGACCGAGGTGATCTTGTTCTTCTTGAACAGGAACTCGATGCCCTTGGTCGTGGCGCCGACCACCTCGACCTTGCGCTTCATCATCGCCGCCAGATCGAGCTTCACGTCACCGACGACGATGCCATGCGTCTTCAGGTCGTGCGTCGTCTCCTCGTAGAGATGCGAGGACTGCAACAGCGCCTTCGACGGAATGCAGCCGACATTGAGGCAGGTGCCGCCCAGGGTCTTGCGCTTCTCGACGCAGGCCACCTTCATGCCGAGCTGCGCCGCGCGGATCGCGGCAACATAGCCGCCGGGCCCCGAGCCGATGACCACGAGGTCGTAGGTGTCGGCCATCGCTCAGACCTCCAGCAACAGCCGCTCCGGATCCTCGATGCACTCCTTGACGCGCACGAGGAAGGTGACCGCCTCGCGGCCGTCGATGACGCGGTGGTCGTAGGAGAGCGCCAGGTACATCATCGGGCGCACCTTGATCTCGCCGCCCACGACCATCGGCCGCTGCTGGATCTTGTGCATGCCCAGGATGCCGGATTGCGGCGGGTTGAGGATCGGCGTCGACATCAGCGAGCCGTAGACGCCGCCGTTGGAGATGGTGAACGTGCCGCCCATGAGGTCGGCGATGCCGAGCTTGCCGTCGCGCGCGCGGCGACCGAGATCGCCGATGGTCTTCTCGACGCCGGCGAAGCCCAGCATGTCGGCGTCGCGCACCACGGGCACCACGAGGCCCTGCGGCGTGCCGACGGCGACGCCGATGTCGTAGTAGTTCTTGTAGACCAGGTCGTCGCCGTCGATCTCGGCGTTGACCGCCGGCAGCTCCTTCAGTCCGGCGATGCAGGCCTTCACGAAGAACGA
>CAYNOF010000547.1:0-8113 GCA_964398335.1 uncultured Rhizobiaceae bacterium | reverse complement strand
GGCCGAGCACGTCATCGGCGACATGATCGCCCGCGCGCGTTCCGCCGGCATCGCCACGCCGGTGCTGCGCCAGGCTTACGTCCACATGCAGACCTACGAGCAGCGCCAGAAGCGTGAAGCGACGGCGACCTGAACCGGATTGAAGGGGGAACACCATGAGTGCCGCACAGCTGCAGTCCACCATCGAAGCCGCCTGGGAGGCGCGCGACGGCGTCAACAGCAAGACCAGGGGCGAGGTGCGCGACGCGGTCGAGGCGGCGATCGCCGGGCTGGATGACGGCACCTACCGCACCGCCGAGAAGTTCAAGGACGAGTGGGTCGTGAACCAGTGGCTGAAGAAGGCCGTGCTGCTGTCGTTCCGGCTCTACGACAGCGTGCCGATGGACGGCGGCGCGGTGTTCCCCGGCCTGGGTGGCGCACCGTGGTTCGACAAGGTGCCGCTGAAGACCACCGGCTGGGATGCCGCGCGCTTCGCCAAGGCCGGATTCCGTGCCGTGCCCGGCTCGATCGCGCGCCGCGGCTCCTACATCGCAAAGAACGTGGTGCTGATGCCGTCTTTCGTGAATCTCGGCGCCTATGTCGACGAGGGCACCATGGTCGACACCTGGGCCACGGTCGGCTCCTGCGCGCAGATCGGCAAGAACTGCCATCTCTCCGGCGGCGTCGGCATCGGCGGCGTGCTCGAGCCGCTGCAGGCCAACCCGGTGATCGTCGAGGACAATTGCTTCATCGGCGCGCGCTCGGAAGTCGTCGAGGGCGTGATCGTCGGCACCGGCTCGGTGCTGTCGATGGGCGTGTTCATCTCGGCCAACACAAGGATCGTCGATCGCGAGACCGGCCAGGTCCATGTCGGCCGCGTGCCGCCCTATTCCGTGGTGCATCCCGGCACGATGGGTGGCGGCCCCGACCGCCCGGCGCGCTACTGCGTGATCATCACCAAGACGGTCGACGAGCGTACCCGGTCGAAGACCTCGATCAACGATCTGCTACGCGACTGAGGCACATCAGCCGCGCCCGCGAACGGTTGCGTTGCGGCACGTAACCTGCACAGTGCACCTTTGGTTGGGGGTATGACGGAAGGGCGCACGCCATGACTATTCCGCACGTTTCACGCCGGGCGATGCTCGCGCTGGCCGGTCTCGGCGTGACGCTCGGCCTGCGCGGCGCATCGGCGCAGACGCCGCGCAAGGGCGGCACGCTGAAGATCAGCGTCGAGCAGGCGCCCGCCAAGCTCAATCCGATCCTGCATCGCGTCGGGCCTGAATATCTGCTGGGCGAGATGCTCTACAGCGGGCTCACCCGGCTGGGGCCCGACATGACGGCGCAGCCCGATCTCGCGCTGTCCTGGACGGCGAACGACGCGCTGACCGAGTGGACGTTCAAGCTGCGGCCGAACGTGAAGTTCCACGACGGCAGCGCGTTCACTGCGCGCGATGTCGTCGAGACCTATCGCGCGATCCTCGAGCCGGCGACCGGCTCGCCGGGGCGCAACAATATCGGACCGATCGATACTGTCGCGGCGGTCGACGATCTGACGGTGCTGGTGAAGCTGAAAGGCGCGTACGCCGATCTGCCGGTGGCCCTGGCCTTCACCGATGCCAAGATCCTGCCGGCGGCGATCATCACCGCCGGCGGCATGGCGCGGTTCGACCGCGAGGCGATCGGTACCGGTCCGTTCAAGCTCGTCTCCTACGAGCCGTCGCGGCTGACCGTCCTGGAGCGCAATCCCAACTACTACGATCCGGCGCGGCCCTATCTCGATCGCGTCGAGGTTCAGCTCTTCCCGGATCAGACGGCGCGCACCTCGGCGCTGATCGGCGGCCAGACCGACCTCATGCTGTCGGTGGCGACGACCGAGTACGAGCGCCTGAAGGACACTCCCAAGGTGACCGCGCTGCGCACCAGCTCGGGCCAGTTCCTCAACGTCGTCATGGGCTGCAACCAGAAGCCGTTCGACGACGTGCGCGTGCGCCGTGCCCTGTCGTTGACCCTGGACCGCAAGGCGCTGGTCGACCTGGTCGCCGAAGGGCTGGGCAGCGAGGGCAGCGATACGCCGATCAACGAGGTCTACCGCTTCTACAAGAAAGTGCCGGCGAAGGGCCAGGACATCGCCCAGGCCAAGCGCCTGCTCGCCGAGGCCGGCTATCCCAACGGCCTGACCGCGACGTTGATCGCCTCCGATCGTCCCAACACGCGCTCCCAGCTTGGCGTCGCGATCCGCGAGATGGCCAAGGCGGCGGGCTTCACCATCAACGTGCAGACCATGGCGCACGCGACCTTCCTCGACCAGGTGTGGACGAAGGGTCCGTTCTATGTCGGCCTCTACAACATGCAGCCGACCATGGATGGCATCTTCGGCCAGCTCTACACCTCCAACGCCGCGTGGAACGAGACGAAGTGGAACAACGCCGCCTTCGACAAGCTGATCGACGAGGCGCGGCGCACCGGCGACGACAATCGCCGGCGCGAGCTCTACGGCCAGGCGCAGCAGATCATGTATGACGAGGTGCCGTCGCTGATCCCGGTCTTCTTCGACCTGCTGGCGGCGCACCGCGACCACGTGTCGGGCTTCCGGCTGCATCCGCGCGGCGCCGTCTACAACATCGACGAGGTGTGGCTGAACGAACGCGCGCCGCGCCGTTAGGTCATGTCCGCCGCCTATCTCGCACGACGGCTTCTGACCATCGTCTTCACGGTTCTGGTGGTGTCGCTGCTGGTCTTCGGCATCACCCAGGTGCTGCCCGCCGACGCCGCCGTGATGCTGCTGGGCGAGAATGCGACACCCGACCAGCTTGCGGCGGTGCGCCAGCGCCTGGGGCTCGACCAGCCGGTCTGGCAGCAATACCTGATCTGGATCGGCCACGTCCTGCAGGGCGATTTTGGCGTCTCGCTGGAGACCGGCCAGTCGGTCGCGCGCGAGATGTTCACGGCGCTCGGCCGCTCGCTGCTGCTCGCCGGCCTGTCGCTGAGCCTGATGCTGGTCGTCGCCGTGCCGCTCGGCATCGTCGCCGCGCTGCGGCGCGGCCGGCCGACCGATGTCGCGGTCGGCGTCGGCTCCTATGTCGGCGTGTCGATGCCGGAGTTCGTCACCGCGACCCTGGTGCTCATCACGTTGGGCAACCCGCGCTTCGGCCTGTTTCCCGCCACCGGCTACGTGCCGCTGACCGAGGATTTCCGCGAGGGCCTCGCCCGCCTCGTGCTGCCGGTCCTGACCGTCTCCGTCGTCCTGGTGGCGCATGTCGCGCGCATGGTGCGGTCGGAGCTGGTCGACGTGCTGGGCACCGACTATGTCCGCGCCGCGCGCATGAAGGGGCTGACGCCGGCGCGCGTGCTGTTCCGCCATGCGTTGCGCAACGCGCTGCTGCCGACCATCACCATCGTCGCGCTGGATATCGGCTATCTGCTCGGCGGCATCATCGTGGTCGAGGAGATCTTCGCCTTTCCCGGCATCGGCCGCGCGCTGATCGTCGGCGTGCAGCAGCGCGACCTGCCCTCGATCCAGGCCGGCGCCATGATCATGGCGACGACCTACGCGCTGGCCAACCTGCTGGCCGATCTCGCCTATGCCGCGCTCGACAAGCGCATCCGCTATGCCTGAGACCATCCGCAGGCTCATGCGCACGCCGCAGGGCGCGATCGGCTCCGCCATCATCCTGGCGGTGCTCGCCATCGCGGTGTTCGGTCCGCTGATCGCGCCCTATGGAGTCGAGGAGTTCCATACCCGCGCCCGCTTCGGCGCGCCCAGCGCCCAATACTGGCTCGGCACCGACCAGTTCGGCCGCGACCTGTTGAGCCGGCTGCTGGTCGGCGCGCGATCGACGCTGCTCTCGGCGCTCGCCGCCACCCTGCTGGGAACGATCGCGGGGGCCGTGCTGGGCACGCTGTCGGCCTTTCTCGGCGGCTGGGTCGACGAGATCATCATGCGCATCGTCGATGCGGTCATGGCGATTCCCAACCTGCTGTTCACCCTGCTGATCGTCACGGTGCTGGGCGCCAGCGGCGTCAACGCGCTGCTGGCGATCGGCATCGCCTTCAGCCCTGGCATGGCGCGTGACACGCGCTCGGTGGCGCTGACCATCCGCCGCCAGGATTTCGTCGCCGCGGCGATCGCGCGCGGCGAGAGCGGCGGCTTCATCGTGCTGCGCGAGATGCTGCCCAATGTCGTCGGCCCCATCATCGTCGAGGCGACGATCCGCGTGGCTTTCGCGGTGATGGCGCTGGCGACGCTCAGCTTCCTCGGCCTCGGTGCGCAGCCGCCCTCCTCGGAATGGGGCCTGATGGTCGCCGAGGCGCGGCCCTATCTCTTCCGCAATCCCTGGATGATGGTGGTGCCCAGCTTCGCCATCGCGTCAGTGGCCATCGCCTTCAACCTGTTCGGCGACGGGCTGCGCGACGCGCTGAATCCCCGCACATGAGCGCCGTGCTGTCCATCGAGGGCTACAGCCTCGCCTATGCCGGCGGCGTGCAGGCGCTGAAGGACGTGCGGCTCGCCGTGCCGTCGGGCGGCGTGCTCGGTCTCGTCGGCGAATCCGGCTCGGGCAAGACCTCGCTGGCCTACGCGATCATGCGTCACCTGCCGCCGCGCGCAGTCGAAAGCGGCGGTGCCATCCGGCTCGGCGAGACCGATCTGCGCACGCTGTCACCGGCGGCGATGCGGCAGGTGCGCGGCGCGCGCATCGCCATGGTGTTCCAGGATCCGTCGGCCTCGCTCAATCCCACGCTGACCCTGGGCGAGCAGGTCATCGAGGTGCTGCGGCGCCACAAGGGTCTCGACGCGAAGGCCGCGCGTGACCGTGCCGAAGCGCTGCTGCTGCGGGTCGGCCTGCGCGATCCGTCCGCCATGCTGCGGCGCTATCCGCATGAGGCCTCGGGCGGCGAGAAGCAGCGCGTGGTCATTGCATCCGCGTTCGCGGCCGAGCCGGAGTGCCTGCTGCTCGACGAGCCGACGACGGCGCTCGACGTCATCACCGCGCGCCAGATCCTCGATCTCTTCGGCGAGCTGCAGGAAGAGACGGGTGTGGCGGCGCTCTACATCTCGCATGACCTGGCGCTGGTCTCGCGCGTCGCCCAGCGCGTCGCGGTGATCCATCAGGGGCGCATCGTCGAGGAGGACGGTGCCGACGAGGTATTCCGCACGCCGCACGAGGATTACACGCGCCGCCTCGTCGCCGCCGTGCCGCGCCCCGACGTTCGGCTGGTCGACGACCAGCCCGATGCCGGCGCACAGCCCTTGATGCGGGTGCAGGATCTGTCGGTGAGCTATGGCCGCAGCAGCCTGTTCGGCAGCACGCCGAAAACGACCGGCGCGCGTGACGTCGGCTTCGCCATCCAGCCGGGCGAGATCCTGGGCGTGGTCGGCGAGTCGGGCTCCGGCAAGTCGACCATCGCGCGCGCTTTGGTCGGGCTCAATCCTTTCCAGGGTGCCGTGCAGTGGGCCGGCCGCACCTTGCGGGGCATCGGCGACATGGATCGGGCGTATCGTCGGGCGGTGCAGATCGTGTTCCAGCACCCCGACGCCTCGCTCAATCCGCGCCACAGCGTGGCCGAGATCCTCGGCCGGCCGCTGGCGCTCTACGGCACGCCTGATGATCTCTCGCGCAAGGATGCGATCGCGGCGCTGCTCGAAGACGTGCAGTTGCAGCCGGGCCACGCCGCGCGCTATCCGCATCAGCTCTCGGGCGGCGAGAAGCAGCGCGTGGCGATCGCCCGGGCCTTCGCCGCGCGTCCCTCGCTGGTGATCTGCGACGAGATCACCTCGTCGCTCGACGTCTCCGTCCAGGCACAGGTGATCCGCCTGCTGCTGCGCCTGCGCGAGCGCTTCGGCACCGGCTACCTGTTCATCACCCACGACCTCAACCTGGTGCGCCAGATCGCGCATCGCATCGCGGTGATGTATCGCGGTGACATGGTCGAGGTAGCGGACACCGCCCGGCTCGGCGGGCCCGACAGTCACCTCTATACGCGGGAGTTGCTGGCCGCCGTGCCGACGCCCGCCGGTTCAGCGTAAGGAAAGGACGCGTCATGGATCGCAAAGCCCTGCTGGCCCGCATCGACGAGAAGGCCTGCCTCGACATCCTCTCGCGCATGGTGCAGCACAAGAGCTACACCGAGACCGAGGGCGAGAAGGCGCTGGTGCGCCACATGGTGCAGCAGATGCGCGCCATCGGCATGGACGCCGACGAGACGCCGGTGGTCGACGGCCGCATCAACGCCATCGGCACCCTGCGCGGCGTGGGCGGCGGCAAGAGCCTGATGTTCAACGGCCATCTCGACACCAACCCGGCGACCGAGGGTTGGACCGTCGACCCGTGGGGCGGCAAGGTCGACGACAAGTTCATCTACGGCATCGGCGTGTCGAACATGAAGGCCGGCGACGCCGCGTATTTCTGCGCCGTGAAGACCCTGGTCGAGGCCGGCGTGAAGCTGCGCGGCGACGTGATCCTGACCTTCGTCGTGGGCGAGCTGCAGGGCGGCGTCGGCACCGTCGCCTTCATCGACCAGGGCCTGCGCGCCGATTACTTCATCAACACCGAGCCGACCGATCTGCAGGCGGTGACCATGCATGCCGGCGGCGGCTCGTTCACCATCGAGCTGACCGGCGACACGCGTCACCTGTCGAAGCGCGAGGAGGGCGTCGACGCGCTGGTGGCCGCCTGCGAGCTGGTGCCGATCATCAACGGCATGACGTTCTCGAATGCGCTCAGCGACGAGCACAAATCCATCAACCGCGGTCATGTCGGCGTGCTGCACGCCGCGCTGGGGCGCGACCTGCACGAGTGGCGCCCGCCGCAGGTGGCGGATTTCGCGCGGCTGAAGGGCTCCGCCCGCTACGCGCCGGGCCAGACCAAAGACGGTGTGATGGACGATCTGCGCCGCGTGCTCGAGGGCCTCGAGAAGCGCCATCCCGGGCTGAAGGCCGTGCTGATCCCGCGCGACGAGGCCGGCCGTCCGTCGATGCCGCCCTTCGAGGTGGCCAAGGATGCGCGCATCGTGAAGGTCCTGAACGGCGCGTATCAGACCGTCCGCGGCACCAGCCAGCCGACCGGCGCCATCACGCCGCCGGGCTTCTATGGCACCGACGCGAGCCACCTGCTGCACCGCGCCGGCATGGAGGGCATCGTCTGCGGTCCGGGCGGCCGCTACAACACGATGCCCGACGAGCGGGTCGACATCGTCGACTACCTCGACGCGATCCGCCTCTACATGCTGGCGATCCTGGACATCTGCGAAGTCGCCTGAGGGCTATTTCCCGCGCCGGTACCAGATGCCGAGGAGGAAGCCGGTCTGCTTGCGCCGGTTTTCTCCCAGCTGGTCCTGCACCTCGTTGAGATGGACACCCCTGTTGCCCATCCAGTGATCGATCAGGCGCCGGCCGCCATATCCGATCACCACGAAGGTGCCGAAGTAGAGGAGGGCGGTGAAAGCCGCCTCGAGGTCGCGGGCGTCCACGGCGCCATCATACCCCCGGGGTTGCCCCCCGGCGAGGGTGGGGCTAAGGACGGGCAAACGCCGCAGGACACCCGATGCCCGATACCAGTGTCAGCCCCGCGCTGGCCAATGAAGCCCTCGACGTCGTCGAGCTGACCCGCGACCTGATCCGCTGCCAGAGCGTGACGCCGGCCGAGGGCGGGGCGCTGCAATTGCTGGAGCGCACGCTCGGGCCGCGCGGCTTTTCCCTGGAGCGCATGGATTTCAGCCAGGACGGCACGCCCGACGTGTCCAATCTCTACGCCCGTATCGGCAAGGGCGGCCGGCATTTCTGCTTCGCCGGCCACAGCGATGTGGTGCCGGCCGGCGACCTCTCGGCCTGGACCGTGGGACCGTTCGGCGCCGAGCTGAACCAGGGCGTGCTGTTCGGCCGCGGCGCCGTCGACATGAAGGGCGGCATCGCCGCTTTCTGCGTCGCCGCCACCGAGTTCCTCGCCGCGCGCGGCCGCGATTTCGGCGGCTCGATCAGCCTGCTGATCACCGGCGACGAGGAGGGCCCCTCGATCAACGGCACCGTGAAGATGATGAAGAAGCTCGCTGCCCGCGGCGAGACCATCGACGCCTGTGTCGTCGGCGAGCCCAGCAGCGCCGAACGCTTCGGCGACATGATGAAGATCGGCCGCCG
>CAYNOF010000546.1:0-7793 GCA_964398335.1 uncultured Rhizobiaceae bacterium | reverse complement strand
TCGCAGCGTTCGCTGTAGCGGCAGCTCGGCAGGTCGGTGCGCCGCAGGTCAGGCAGCGAGCCGGGGATCGATGTCAACGACGCCAGCGCGCCGCTTTCGCCCGGCGTCGCTGCCAGCAGGCGGGCCGAATAGGGGTGGCGCGCGGCGTTGAACAGCGTGGCGCTGGGCGCGCTTTCGACGATGTGGCCGGCATGCATGACGACGATGCGGTCGCAGTACTCGGCCGCCAGCGTCAGGTCGTGGGTGATGAAGATGGTCGCGGTGCCGGTCTCGTGCGCCAGCTCGGCGATCAGATCCATGATCACCGCCTGCGTCGTGACGTCGAGGCCGGTGGTCGGCTCGTCGGCGATCAGCAGGCTGGGCCGGCAGGCGATGGCGATGGCGATCATCACGCGCTGGCACATGCCGCCCGAGAGCTCGAAGGGATAGGCCTTGGCGCGCCGCTCCGGGTCGGGGATGCGCACCTTCTTCAGCATCTCGATCGCCAGATCAGGCGCCTGCGCGCGCGTGGCGCCGCCGTGGCGCACCAGCACGTCGGCGATCTGATCGCCGACGCGGCGGATCGGGTTGAGCGCCGTGCGCGGGTTCTGGAAGATCATCGACAGCTCGCGGCCGCGCAGCTCGGCCAGCTCGCGCTCGGCCAGCTTCAGCAGGTCGGCGCCGCCGAACATCGCGCTGCCCGCGGTGACGCGGCCGGCGCTGTCGAGGATGCCCATGACGGCAAAGGCGGTGACCGACTTGCCCGAGCCGCTTTCGCCGACCAGCGCCACGGTCTCGCCCTTGGCGATGCTGAAGCTGACCTGGTCGAGCACCTTCACCACGCCCGAGCGGGTGCGGAACTCGACGCAGAGATCGTCGACGGCGAGGGCAGGCGCGGCGCTCATGTGCGCTTCCTCGGGTCGATGATGTCGCGCATTCCATCGCCAAGCAGGTTGAAGCAGAACACCGCCAGCATCAGCGTCGCGCCGGGGAACAGCGCGATCCACCATTCGCCCGACTGGATGAAGTTGGCGCCCTCGGCGACCATGATGCCCCACTCGGGTGCCGGCGGGCGCACGCCCAGGCCGATGAACGACAGGCCGGCGGCGTTGAGGATGGCGTAGCCCATGGTCAGCGACATCTGCACCATCATGATCGGCATGATGTTGGGCAGGATGTGGCCGAACAGCACGCGGGCCTCGCCGTTGCCCGACAGACGCGCGGCTTCGACGAAGCCGGCGTCGCGGCGGATATTGGCCTCGGCGCGCGCCACGCGGGCGTAGAGCGGGAAGTTGATGATCGCCGTGGCGATGATGATGTTGGTGACCTTGTTGCCCAGGGCCGCGACGATGCCCATGGCGAGCACGAAGAGCGGGAAGGCCATGATCGTGTCGGCGAGCCGGCCGACGACGCGATCGGACCAGCCGCCGAAATAGCCCGCCGCGACGCCGGAGACGGCGCCCAGCAGGAAGGCGAGGACCACCGAGGCGAAGGCGATGGTCATGTCGAGCCGCGTGGCGACCAGCACGCGGCTGAAGATGTCGCGACCGAGCTGGTCGGTGCCGAACCAGTGCGCGGCGGAGGGCGGCTTCAGGGCGAGGCTGGTGTTGGTCGCCAGCGGATCGTAGGGCGCGATGAGCGGGCCGAAGATCGCCGCCAGCAGGAACAGCGCGAACAGGCCGAAGGCGAGGGCCGTGACCGGATTCTCCGACAGCACATAGCGGGCATGGCGGAGCAGTGGCAGCATCAGGCGTCGAGCCTCACGCGCGGGTCGACCAGGCCGTAGAGGATGTCGATCACCAGGTTCAGCGCGATGTAGAGCACCGCCATGGTGAGCACGAAGCCCTGCACCGGTGCATAGTCGGACGTGATCAGCGCGTTGACGGCGTAGAGGCCGATGCCGGGCCAGGCGAACACCGTCTCGACCAGTACGTTGGCGCCCAGCAGGAAGGAGAACACCATGCCCAGGGTGGTGATCACCGGCAGCACGGCATTGCGGAAGGCATAGGTGAAGACCACGGTGCGTGGCGCCAGGCCGCTGGCGCGCGCGGTGCGGATGAAGTCGCTGCCCAGCACCGAGAGCATCGAGCCGCGCGTCATGCGCGCCAGCGGCGCCAGCGAGAAGATCGCCATCGCCGAGGCGGGCAGCGCGAGCTGCTTGAGGCTGCCCAGGAAGGCCTCGCCGTTGCCGGTCAGCGCGCTGTCGATCAGGTAGAAGCCGGTGATGTGGGTCGGCGGCGAGATGAAGATGTCGAGCCGTCCGGTCGGCGCCGGCGCGATCTGCAGCAGGTAATAGAAGACATAGGCGAAGAGCAGGCCGGTGAAGAACACCGGCAGCGACACACCGGCTGTCGTCACGACGCGGCAGAGATGGTCGATCCACGATCCCTGCTTCACCGCCGCGAGCACGCCCAGCGGGATGGCGATGCCGGCGGCGACGACCAGCGCGACCAGGGTCAGCTCGGCGGAGGCGGGCAGGCGGGTGGCGATCTCGCTGACGACCGATTGCCCGGTCGACAGCGAGGTGCCGAGATTGCCGTTCAGCAGATCGCCGACATAGAAGACGAACTGCTCGGGCAACGACTTGTCGAGCCCGAGCTTGGTGCGGATCTCGGCGATGGCCTGCGGCGTGGCGGCGAGGCCCGCGAAATACGCCGCGGGATCGCCCGGCAACATGCGCGTGAGCATGAAGGTGACGACCACCACGCCGATGACGCTCGGCACGGCCGTCGCCAGGCGCGACAGGATCTGGCCGAGCATCGCCTGCTCCGCCTCAGCCCTTGGCGAGCTGGCGGTAGTCGAGCTGGCGATGGAACCAGTAGCGGTAGCCGGTGACGTTCTTCTGCATCGCCACGTTGAGCAGCGGCTGGAACAGCGGGACGCGCGGCACCTCCTCGAAGGCCATCTCGACGAAGCCCTTGACCGCCGCCTCGTATTCCGGGCCGGTGGTGAAACGCGCCTTGTCGATCAGGGCGTCCATCGCCGGGTTCTGGTAGCTCATGGTGTTAAACACCGCGTTCTGGCCGTGGTAGCACCAGAAGAAGAAATACTCCGGATAGTTCAGCCAGCCGCCGAAGGTGTTGGTGATCAGCGGCATGTTCTTCTTCAAGAGCTCGGCGCGCCAATTGGCGCCGGGCACCTTGTTGATCGTCGTCTTGATGCCGATCTGCGCCAGGCCCTCCTGCACGAGGATGCAGAGCGGCTCGTTGATGCCGGCGAGGCCGAGGTCGAAGCTCAGCGTCGTCTCGAAGCCCTCGGGATAGCCGGCCTCCGCCATCAGCGCCTTGGCCTTGGCGATGTCGGTCGTGTAGCCGTGCTTCTGCGGCCACTCGACGCCCTTGAACTTGTTGTCGGCGCCGCCGTAGAGCGGGATCGCCTGGCCGTACATCACGGCGTCCTGGATCTTCTGGTAGGGGATGGAGTAGGCCACCGCCTGGCGCACCTTCACGTTGTCGAACGGCTTCTGCTTCACGTTCATGCCGATGTACTGCAGCGCGTTCTCGACCGGCGTGCCGACGATGGTCAGCTTGGGCGAGGCCTTCAGCTCGGCGAAATCCTTCGAGCCGAGATCGAACGAGACGTCGGCGTCGCCGCGCTCCAGCAATGCGCGCCGGTTGCCGGCGGAGGGGATGATGCGCAGGATCACGCGCTTGATCTTGGGCAGCGGCCCGTTCTTCCAGTCGTCGTTGCGCATGAAGACGACTTCCTGGCCGGGCTGCCAGCGCTCGATCTTGTAGGCGCCGCCGCCGGCGAGGTTGTTCTTGCACCACTCCATCGCCCAGGGATCGGTGGCCGTCGCGTGCTTCTTGCAGAGCTCGGAATTCATCACCACCGGCACCGGCACGGCGAGGTCGGGCATGGTGAGCTTGTCGGCGCGCAGGAAGTCGACGCGGAAGGTGTGGTCGTCGACGGCGACGAACTGCTCGGGCTTCTGCAGCGAGCCGGCCGCCATCTGGAAGGTCGGGAAGCCGCCCACCGTGACGGCGCGGTCGAACGACCACTTCACGTCCTTGGCGGTGATCGGCGTGCCGTCGTGGAACTTCGCATCCTTGCGCAGCTTGAAGGTCGCCGAGGTCGCGGTGACGTTCCAGTCGGTCGCCAGCTCGGGCTCGAGCTTCGAATAGTCGTAGTGGTCCTGCCCGCTGGAATCCTTCTTCACGCCGTAGGTCATCAGCCGGTCATGCGTGTTCCACGACACCTCGTAGGATGGCCGGTTGGCGCCGACGCCATGGATGTCGATCATGTTCGGTGTGTTCTCGGCGACGACCAGCAGCGTCTCCTGCCGGGACTGCGCCTTCAGCGGCGAGAACACCGCCGGCGCTGCCATCGATGTAGCCAACGCACTCGATGATGCGAGAAACGAACGCCGCTTCATGCTGGATCTCCCCGTCTGCCCCGGACGCACAGGCAGCAAGGGATGTGCCAGCGATTTTCCTAAGGATTCACATGGTCGGCTGATATCCGGCCAGCCAGTTTGCATACATTGAGGCGCGAGATGATTATTTTTTATGCGATTCTGATGACGGGTGCCGCCCTTGGGCTTGGCACGAGGATTGAGTAAGAGATAGGCAATCGGGGGAGCGATAATGGTGCCGGCGTCTGACAGTCTGGATCTACAGCGCCTGCGCCAGGATTACCGAGAGGCCCGCCGCAAGCCGTCGGCCGTCATCGAGACCGTGCTGGCGCGTATCACGGCGGCGGGCGAGGACGCGGTGTGGATCAGCCGCGTGCCTGATGATGCGCTGCGCGCGGCTGCGGCCCGATTCGACCGATTGCTGGCCGACGACCCGACGGTGCTCGAGCGCCAGCCGCTGTTCGGCGTGCCCTTCGCGGTGAAGGACAATATCGACGTCGCCGGGCTGCCGACGACGGCGGCGTGTCCGGCCTTCGCCTATACGCCGGCGACGTCCGCGACCGTGGTCGAGCGACTGACGGGCGCCGGCGCCTTGGTCGTCGGCAAGACCAACCTCGATCAGTTCGCCACTGGCCTCGTCGGCGTGCGTTCACCCTACGGCGTGGCACGCAATCCGTTCGACGCCGAGTACCTGCCGGGCGGCTCGAGCTCCGGCTCGGCGGTCGCGGTGTCGGCCGGCCTGGTGAGCTTCGCGCTGGGCACCGATACCGCCGGCTCCGGCCGCGTGCCGGCGGGCTTCAACAACATCGTCGGCCTGAAGCCGAGCATTGGCCTGATCCCGGCCACGGGCGTCGTGCCGGCGTGCCGCGCCCTCGACGTGGTCTCGGTCTTCGCGCTGACCGTCGGCGACAGCCTTGCAGTATTGCGGGCCGCGATGGGCTTCGATGCTGCCGACATCTATTCACGGCCGGCGCCCGCAGGCTTCGTCGCCGATATCACCGCGCCGCCGGTGCGCTTCCGCTGCGCCGTGCCGCGGCCGGATCAACGCGAATTCTTCGGCGACGGGCAGGCCGCGGCGATCTATGCGCAATCGCTGGAGCGACTGCAGCACCTGGGTGCCACGCTGGTCGAGATCGACTACGCGCCGGAGGCCGAGGCTGCGGCCGTGCTCTACAGCCCGGCCGGCGCGGCGGAGCGCACGACGGCGATCGACAGCTTCATCGCCGAGCATGGCGATGCCATGCACCCGGTGACGCGCGCCATCATCGACAGCGGGCGCAAGGCGACGGCGGTCGACGTCTATCGTGCGCGCGATCGGTTGCGCACGCTGCGTCGTCACGCCGAGGCGATCTTCGCCGATTGCGAGGTGCTGGCGGTGCCGACCTCGGGCACGATCTATCGCGTGGCCGAGGTGCTGGCCGATCCGGTGCGGCTGAACAGCAATCTCGGCCACTACACCAACTTCGTGAACCAGCTCGACCTGTCGGCGCTGGCCGTGCCCGCCGGCTTTCGCGCCGATGGATTGCCGGCGGGCATCACCCTGATCGCGCCGGCCTTTCGCGAGGGCCAACTGGCGTCGATCGGCGAGGCCTTCCACCGCGAGGTCGGCGGCACGATGGGTGCGACCGGTGTTTCGCTGCCGCCGGCCGGGCCGACCGCCCCGGCACCGAGCTATCCCGACATGCCGATCGTCGTGCTCGGCGCGCATATGCGCGACCTGCCGCTCAATCGCGAGCTGCAGTCATTTGGCGCGCGCTTCGAGTCGGCCTGCACGACGGCGCCGACCTACCGCTTCTATCGCCTGCCCGGCGCGGGCGTGGCGCGGCCCGGTCTGGTGCGCGTGACGAAGGACGGCGTCGCGATCGAAGGCGAGATCTGGCGTCTGCCGACGGCGGCGGTCGGTGCGTTCCTGGCGCGTATCCCATCACCACTGGGGCTCGGCGACGTTGCGCTTGCCGATGGCCGAAAGGTGAAGGGTTTTCTCTGCGAAGCGGTTGCCGTCGAGGGCGCCGAGGACATCTCGGCCTGCGGCGGCTGGCGCGGCTACCTGGCGCGCGCCTCGGCGACGTAGGTCAGCGACGCGTCGCTCACCGTGTGGACGTGGGCGCGCACGTGGGAAGCGGCCTTGGCCGCCTCGCCGCGCTGGATCGCCTCGACCACCAGGGCATGCTCGCCGAAGGACTTGGCGAGACGGCCGGAGACGTTGAACTGGCCGGTGCGGTAGGGCGCCACGCGGCGGCGCGCGGCGTGCGCCGCCTCCTCGAGCGGCCGGTTGTGGCTGCCGCGATAGATCGCGGCGTGGAATTCGGTGTTCAGCGCGTCGTAGTCTTCGCGCACGCCGTAGCGCATGGCCTCGCCGGACCGCTCGTGGATCTCCGCCAGATGGCGCCGCTCGAGCGGCGTCATGCGCTGGGCGGCGTAATGGGCGCACAGCGCCTCCAGGTCGGCCATCAGCTCGAAGGCCTCGGTGACCACGGCGGGGGCCAGCTGGGCGACCACCAGGCCGCGGCCCTGGCGCTGCGCCAGGCCGATGCCGACGAGCTGGTTCAGCGCCTCGCGCACGGGGGTACGGGAGACCGCGAAGCGCTCGGCGGTGCCGACCTCGTCCAGCCGCGTGCCGGGCGGCAGGCGGCCGGTGATGATCTCGTCGGCCAGCCGGCGGCGGATGCTTTCGGCGCGGGTGGCCGCATCATCGTCGGCAATCGGCACGATCGGGCTGGCGATCGACATCGAACCCCTTGGTGTTTCCGTCCCGGGCGGGATCTTTCGTCCTCCCCGGCCCCTTACGCAAGACGCGGGCCGTTGGCTCCCATGCGCGGCAAACCCTTGGACGGGCGGCCGGTCCGCGCAACAATGGCGTCACAAAAACCGACGGGAGAAACGCGGGTGGACGGCGTGGTCAACATCGAGGATCTACGCAAGGCGGCCAAACGGCGCCTGCCCAGGATCGCGTTCGATTTCATCGAGGGCGGGGTCGACGACGAGAACGGCCTGGACGGCTGCGAAGGCTCGTTCCGGCGCCGCGAGCTGGTGCCGCGCTACATGGTCGACGTCAGCAAGCGCGACCAGAGCGCGGTGCTGTTCGGCCGGACCTACGCCAGCCCCTTCGGCATCGCCCCCACCGGCCTGGCCGGCCTGTTCCGTCCCGGCGCCGACCGGTTGCTGGCCCAGGCGGCGCGCGACGCCAACGTGCCCTTCATCATGTCGGGCGCCAGCACCGCCTCGATCGAGGATCTCGGCAAGCTGGCGCCGGGCCACGGCGGGTACCAGCTCTATACGGCGAAGGACCGCGGCATCTCCGAGGACATGATCCGCCGCGTCAAGGACGCCGGGTTGAAGACCCTGGCGATGACCGTCGACGTGCCGATCGGCTCGAACCGCGAGCGCAACGTGCGCAACGGCTTCTCGCGCCCGCTGCGCATGACCTGGGCGGTGAAGTTCGAGGCGCTGCGCCATCCCG
>CAYNOF010000545.1:0-6103 GCA_964398335.1 uncultured Rhizobiaceae bacterium | reverse complement strand
CCGATCAACGAAAGCTCCGACGACAAGTCGCAGATCGCCGAGTACCTCAACGCCTATCACGGCGAGGGCATCCAGCACGTGGCGCTGGGCAGCGACGACATCTACGCCACCGTCGAGGCGCTGCGCGCCATGGGCACGCCGTTCCAGGACACGGTCGAGACCTACTACGAAGGCATCGACCGCCGCCTGCCGGGCCATGGCGAGGACCTCGAGCGTCTGAAGCGCAACCGCATCCTGATCGACGGTGCGCCGACGGTGGGCGGCGGCCGCCTGCTGCAGATCTTCACCAACACGGTGATCGGGCCGATCTTCTTCGAGATCATCCAGCGCAAGGGTGACGAAGGCTTCGGCGAGGGCAATTTCCGCGCGCTCTTCGAGTCGATCGAGCTCGACCAGATCCGCCGCGGCGTGCTGAAGGCCTAGGGAGGATACGATGGCCAGGAACTGGATTCCCCTGTCGCGCGTCGAGGGCGTGGCCTCGCGCCAGGCGCATGTGCGGCTGCCGGCCGGCACCTACGAGCGCGAGATCAGCAAGGAGGGCTTCTTCGGTCCCTCGGCGCAGTTCCATCACCCGCACAAGCCGACCGACTGGATCGACTTCGACGGCCCGATCCGCCCGCGTGCCTTCGACCTCAACAAGCTGGCGAAGGGGCAGGGCAGCCCGTGGGCGGCGCAGGACGTGCTGAAGAACGGCGCCGTGCACATGCGGATCTGGCGGCTCGATTCGCCGCAGCCCGACCTCGCGCGCAACAGCGATGGCGACGAGCTGCTGTTCATCCACGAGGGCGCCGGGCACCTGTTCTGCGACTACGGTCACATGGAATACCGCGACGGCGACTACATCATGATCCCGCGCGGCACGATGTGGCGTCTGGAGCCCACGGCCTCGACCATGGTGCTGATGATCGAGGCGACCAACGACCACTTCACCCTGCCGGACAAGGGCATCGCCGGCCGCCATGCGATCTTCGATCCGGCGATCCTCGACACGCCGACGCTCGATGATGCCTTCAAGGCGCAGCAGGGCGAGAAGCGCTGGCGCGTCGTGGTCAAGCGGCGCGACCAGCTCTCGACCATCACCTATCCGTTCAACCCGCTCGACACAGTGGGCTGGCACGGCGACCTGTCCGTCGTGCGCGTGAACTGGCGCGACATCCGGCCGATCATGAGCCATCGCGCCCATCTGCCGCCCTCGGTGCACACGACGTTCCTCAGCAGCCGCTTCGTCGTCTGCACCTTCGTGCCGCGGCCGCTGGAGAGCGATCCGGAGGCGCTGCGCCTGCCGTTCTTCCACAACAACGACGATTTCGACGAGGTGCTGTTCTATCACAAGGGCAGCTTCTTCAGCCGCGACAACATCCATCCCGGCATGATGACCGTGCATCCCAGCGGCTTCACGCACGGCCCGCACCCCAAGGCGTTCAACGCCGCGACCAAGGGCGGCAAGACCGAGACCGACGAGGTCGCCGTCATGCTCGACACGCGCGACGCGCTCGATATCGCGGCCATGCCGGCGGGTGTGGAGTGGGAGGGCTACGTGCATTCGTGGCGGCCGCCGGAGACCAAGCAGGCGGCGGAGTAACGCCCGTGAAGCTGGGAACGCTGAAGGAAGGCGGCCGCGACGGCACGCTGGTCGTGGTCAGCCGCGACCTGTCGCGCGCCGTGCGGGCGGGCGACATCGCGCCGACATTGCAGCGCGCGCTGGACGACTGGACGCGCACGGAGCCGTTGCTGCGCAAGCTGGCGGCCGATCTGGAGGCGGGCAAGAACGAGGGCAGCTTTGCCTTCGATCCCGCCAGGGCTGCCGCACCGCTGCCGCGTGCCTATCAGTGGGCCGACGGCTCGGCCTACGTCGTGCATGTCGAGCTGGTGCGCAAGGCGCGCGGCGTCGAGATGCCGCCCAGCTTCTGGACCGATCCGCTGATGTACCAGGGCGGCTCGGACAGTTTCATCGGCCCGCGCGATGACATCGAGATGGGCGACGAGGCCTGGGGCATCGACTTCGAGAGCGAGATCGGCGTGATCGTCGACGACGTGCCGATGGGCGTCACGCCGCAGGACGCGCGCCGGCACATCAGGCTGGTGACCATCCTCAACGACGTGTCGCTGCGCAACCTGATCCCGAACGAGCTCAACAAGGGCTTCGGCTTCTTCCATGGCAAGCCGGCCACCGCCTTCGCGCCGGTCGCGGTGACGCCGGACGAGCTTGGTGCCGCGTGGGACGGCGCGAAGCTGAACCTGCCGATGCTGTCGACCTACAACGGCCAGCTGTTCGGCAAGCCCAACGCGGCCACCGACCTGACGTTCGATTTCGGCCAGCTGATCGCGCACGCGGCGAAGACGCGGCATCTCGAGGCTGGCAGCGTCGTCGGCTCGGGCACGGTGGCCAATCGCGACGCCGCGGTCGGCTGCTCCTGCATCGCCGAGCGGCGCGTGCGTGAGACCATCGACGGCGGCAAGCCCGTCACGCCCTTCATGAAGTTCGGCGATCGCATCCGGATCGAGATGCTCGACGCCCAGGGCCGGTCTATCTTCGGCGCCATCGACCAGAAGGTCGTGCGCTACGGGGGACCGGCATGAAGCTCTACGGATATTACCGTTCGTCCGCCGCCTATCGCGTGCGCATCGCGCTCAACCTCAAGGGCATCACCGTCGAGCACGAGTCCAGGCACCTGCGCAAGGGCGAGCACCTCACGGATGATTTCGCCGCGCTCAATCCGCAGAAGCTGCTGCCGGCGCTGAAGCTCGATTCCGGCGACATCCTCACCCAGTCGCTGGCGATCCTCGAATATCTCGAGGAGACGCATCCCCATCCGCCGCTGTTGCCCAGGGATCCGGTCGGCCGCGCCCGCGTGCGCTCGCTGGCGCTGATCCCCGCCTGCGAGATCCATCCCGTGCAGAACCTGCGCGTCATGAACTACGTGCGGCAACAGTACGGGCAGGACGAGGCCGGCGCCTTCGCCTGGTCACGCCATTGGATCGAGGTCGGTTTCGAAGCCTACGAGAAATCGATCGCCAGCGACCCGGCCACCGGCACCTTCAGCCACGGCGATGCGCCCACCATGGCCGATCTCTGCCTGATCCCGCAGGTCTTCAACGCCGGCCGCTACGGCGTCGACATGGCGAGATACCCGACCATCGCGCGCATCAACGCGACCTGCCTCAGGCTGCCGGCCTTCGACCTGGCGCAGCCGGCCAAGCAGTTCGACGCGGAGTGATTCCTTCGTCGCGAAGTCAGGGAGAAGGGTTCTAGCCCTTCCGTGCCTTGGCGATGGCGGCCTTCATGGTGTCGGCGTCGACGGCGCCGGGGATCAGCTGGGTGCCGATGACGAAGGCCGGCGTGCCGTTGACGCCCAGCGCGCGGGCAAGGTCGGCGACCTTCTCGATGTGCGCCGCGATCGCCGGGTCGTCCATGTCCTTGGTCAGGCGCTGCGCGTCGAGCTTCAGGTCGGAGACGATCTGCGCCATGACCGGCGCCGACACCTGGCCACGCGCTTCCATCAGCGCGTTGTGCATCTCGAAGTACTTGCCCTGCCGGGCGGCGGCCAGCGCCATGCGCGCGGCGACCTTCGATTCCTCGGTGAGGATCGGGAACTGCTTGTGCACGATGCGGATCTTGCCGTCGCCCGCGACCACCGACTTCACCGTCGGATGCGCCCGCCGGCAGTAGCCGCAATTGTAGTCGAAGAACTCGACGATGGTGACGTCGCCGTTGGGGTTGCCGCCGACCGGCGCGAGCGCGTCGCTGGTCAGCTCGTCGCGATACTTGACCAGCGCGGCCTTGGCGCGCTCGTCCTTCTCGACGGTCTGGCGACGCTCGTATTCCTGCAGCGCCTCGACCAGCACCTCGGGGTTGTTGACCAGGTACTCCTTGACGATCTTCTCGATCGCCGCCTTGTCCAGGGTGGTCTGGGCATGCGCCAGCGGCACCAGCGCGAGGGGAGCAAGAACGGCAACCAGGCGGACAAACCAGCGCATCAACATCTCCTGCGGCCGGCCCGCGGGGGGCGGCCCGTCAGCGTGACTTAGCACATCGGGTCGGCATCAGGCGCATCAACTCGTGGCGATCTTGAGGCGGCTCAGCGTCGCGGCCGGCCCGATTCGATGAAGCCCTTGATATCCATGGCCCGCTGCCAGCCCGGCGAGCCGCGCGGCAGGGCCCGTTCGGCGGCGCCGGCCTTGTAGATCGCGGCCTGCCGGTCGCCCTTCAGCAGGAAGACCTCGGCGGTGGCCAGGTCGGTCATGCCCTGGTTGCCCAGCCCGGCCTGGGCGCGCGCCATCAGGTCCCAGGCGCTGAGGTTGCGCTCCTCGACGATCACCACCTGGTCGAGGTTCCTGACCGCCGGCGCGAACTGCCCGGCATTGACCTGGGCCTGGGCCAGCGAGAAGCGCAGGGCGGTGGACGAGGGCAGCAGCGCCACGGCGCGCTCGTAGGAGGCCACGGCGTCGGCCGGCCGCTGCGAGTCGCGCAGGATGTCGCCCTTCAGCTCGTGGATGTAGGGATCGCGCGGATAGTCGCGGATCAGCCCGTCGAGGATGGTCAGCGACGTCGCCGTCTGGCCGCTGCGCCAATACGCCATGGCGCGGCCGTAGCGGGCGGCGATGCTGTTGTCGGACGGGGGGTACTTCGCCAAGGCGCGCCGCGGATCGAAGTAGCCCAGCGTCTTGGCCACCATGCGCGCATGCAGCTCCTTGAACTGCGGCGGCTCGCTGACGTTGAGCACGCGCGAATGGGCGACCTGCTCCTCGAGGAATTCGATGCGCTCGCTGGTCAGCGGATGGGTGCGCATGTAGCTGCTGCCGCCGGCACCGACGTAGAGCCGCTCCTGCATTTGCAGGATCCGCATGAACTCCAGCATGCCCTTGGGCGAGATGCCGGCGCGCTCGAGGAAGCCCACGCCGGCCTGGTCGGCCTGCTGCTCCTGCGAGCGCGTATAGCTCAGGAAGTTCTGCATCGCGGTGCTGCTGCCGCCGCCCATCACGCGCGGGTCGCGCGGCGCGCCCTGGTCGTTGCGGTTCACCTGCGAGCCGGCGATGACGGCGGCGCCGGCCAGGATCTGCTCGATGATCGCCTCGGCGGTGGCGTTGCGGATCGCGTCCTGCAGCTTGGCGAGGTGCGCGCCCTTGATGTGGCCGGTCTCGTGCGCGATTACGCCGATCAGCTGGCTGGCGCTCTCGGTGCGCATGATCAGGCCGGTGTTCAGGAAGATGCGCTGGCCGCCTGCGACAAAGGCGTTGATCGAGGCGTCCTGCACGAGATTGACCTCGATCGCGCTGGCGTCGAGGCCGGCGGCGCGGAAGATCGGCGCCGCCAGGATGCGAATCGTGTTTTCTATTTCGGCGTCGCGGACTAAAACCAGCCGCTGGGCGGACGCGCTCGCCGCCGCCCCCACCAATGCCAGCACGAGGGCGATGCAGGACACGATGCGCTTCAGAACCATCGACGGACCATCCCCCTTCGCCAAGGCCAGTCATACCATTCTTGCGGCGGCGGCGCTCACGATGATGCTGGCTGGCTGCTCCGGCAATAAACCGGTACGCGGCGATGTCGGGTTTATCGAGGGGTTTTTTGGCGCAGTTGTGGCGGACGAGCCGCGCGCCGCCGAGGCCGGCCGCGACGTGCTGACCAGCGGCGGCAGCGCCGCCGACGCCGCGGTGGCGATGTACTTCACCATGGCCGCGACCCTGCCCTCGGCCGCCAGCGTCGGCGCCGGCGGCGTCTGCCTGGTCCACAACGCGCCCAAGCGGTCGGTCGAGGCGATCGTCTTCCCGCTGGTGCCGGTTGCCGGCTCGGCGCGCGGCTACGACGTCGCCGTGCCGATGGCCGTGCGCGGCATGGCCCTCCTGCACGCACGTCATGGCCGCGCCCGCTGGGAGCTGCTGGTCGCCAACGGCGAACGGCTGGCGCGCTTCGGCGCGCCGGTGTCGCGCGCGCTGTCGCGCGACCTGCAGGTCGGCGCGCGGCTGATCGGCGCCGATCCCGAGGCACGGCGCATTTACGACAAGGGCGGCGGAATCGCGGTGACCGAAGGCGATCTGTTCCGCCAGGGCGATCTCGGCGCCACCCTGGGCATCATCAAGGCGCGCGGCGGCGGCGATCTCT